>JAFGRS010000613.1 GCA_016935045.1 Lentisphaeria bacterium
CCGCGAATGCCCGCGCGGCCGCGAGCGTTCCATGCCCCCTGGAGCGCGAGCGTACCGCGAGCATCCCTACGTTGACTGAGGCCTTACATGCCCCCGGTAAGGCCGCAGTCCTATCCGAAAACCGGCTCAGCGGGAGCTTCGCCCTCCAGGAGACCGGCTCAGCGGGAGCTTCGCCCTCCAGGAGATGGGGCGTCGCATGGTCGGTCCGGACTGGAGGGCGAAGCTCCTGCTGAGCCGGTTCTCGATCTCCTGCTGGGCCTGACCGAGGTGGCGCGACCGCCATACGCCCCACGGCCGTCCGAGCGGCATTCACGCGCGATCGGCGCGGCCTCGCGGCCATGTTCTCACGGCGCGGGGAAATCGTCGGCTCGGAGCACCGTTTCCTCCTCCGGACCGAGTTCCACCGGCAGGCAGATGTCGTTCCAGGCCGCGATGCAGCGTGTGCCCGGCGCAGCGCGCAGCCGCGCTTCCTCGAGGCGGCTGTCCTGCCAGCGCAGGTCCACCAGGATGCCGCCACGGGCGCGGAGGCCCTCGACCGAGCCGTTGGGCCAGGCCCCGGGCAGGGCCGGGAGGAGGCGCAGCAGGGGCGTCTGCTGGAGGAGTGCGCGTACGACCGTTTCGGGGGATTCGGGCTCGGGGGCAGCGGTCGAGGCCGAACCGAGCCGTCGCGGGGGGGCGTTCCAGTCCGTCGTTTCATGGCTTTGCAGGAGCATTTCGGTGATGCCGGAGGCCGCCCCGAAGTTCCCGTCGATCTGGAACGGCGGGTGGTTGTCGAAGAGGTTGGGTAGGGTCATGGGTGGCGTGAGCTGGTTCTGCAGCATGCGGTAGGCGTGATCGCCGTCGAGGAGACGGGCCCAGCAGTTGATCTTCCATCCCATGGACCAGCCCGTGCCGCCGTCGCCCCGGAACTCCAGGGACGTGCGTGCGGCCTGCCAGAGGGCGGGAGTGTGGAGGGCGCTGATTTCGCGGCCGGGGTGGAGTCCCCAGAGGTGGGAGATGTGGCGATGGGTGTTCTTGGGATCGTCCTTGTCCTCGATCCACTCCTGCAGTTGCCCGTGCCGGCCGATGCGGTTGGGCGCGAGGCGCGGCAGCAGATCGCGCAGCTGTGCCTGAAACGCCGGGTCCGCATCGAGGATGGCGGCCGCCTTGATGCAGGAAGCGAAGAGGTCCCGGATGATCTGGTGGTCCATGGTCGGGCCCATCACCAGGCCGCCCTGCTCCGGCGAATTGGACGGACCGCTGATCAGGAATCCCCCTTCTCCATCCTCGACCAGGAAATCGACGAAGAACTCGGCCGCCCCCTTCAGAATGGGGTAGGCCGTGCGGCGCAGGAATTCCCTGTCCCGTCCGAACTCGTAGTGCCACCAGAGGTGCTGTGCCAGCCAGGCGCCGCCGGTGACCCAGATGCCGTGGTTGGCGGCATTGATCGGCGCCGCGCCGCGCCAGAGATCCGTGTTGTGGTGCAGGACCCAGCCCCTTGCCGCGTAGTGTTCCCGGGCCGTTGCCGCGCCCGTTTCGGCGACCTCCGTCAGCATGCGGAAGAGGGGTTCGTGGCATTCCGGCAGATGGGTGGGTTCCGCCGGCCAGTAGTTCATCTCGGTGTTGATGTTGACGGTCCATTTGCTGTCCCAGGGGGGGCGCAGGGACTCGTTCCAGATGCCCTGCAGGTTGGCCGGCTGGCTGCCGGGGCGGGAGGAGGCGATGAGCAGGTAGCGCCCAAACTGGAAGTACAGCTCCGCCAGTTGCGGGTCGTCGCCGAGGGCCTTGAAGTCCCGGAGACGCTCGTGCGTCTGCTTGGCCATCCCGGCGCTGCGGCCGAGGTCCAGGCGGACCCGGCGGAACAGGGCCCGGTGGTCGGCGCAGTGCGCCGCCCGAAGGTCGGCATACGGGATTGCCGCCACCGCCTCGAGGACATTGCGGCAACGTTCACCGGGGTCGGCGCCGACGTCGTCGTAGCGGCGGTAGTTCGTGGCGGCCACGACGAGGAGGGTAACCGCGTCCGCATCGCGGATGGCCAGGGCGTTCCCGACCGGGGTCACGCTGCCTCCCTCGAGCCGCGCCAGTGCCGTGGCCTGGAAACGGATGGCCCCCGCCTCGACCGCGCCCGTGAGCGTCAACAGCCCGCCCCCGGCGGCCGCGATGGCTGCGTCCCCGTGAGGGCAGCCCAGGGACACATCGAGATGGACGCAGGCGGGCCGGTCGGCGGAGACCCGCACCACCAGGGCCCGGGCCGGGAACGAGGCAAAGGCCTCCCGGGTGACGGTTGCATCGCCCACTCGGTAGCGCACACCGGCCACCGCGGCATCGAGATCCAGGTCCCGGCGGTAGTCCGCGACGGCATCCAGGCCGGGGGTCTGGAGGAAGAGGTCTGCCAGGGGCTGGTAGGCCATCTGGCGCGGCGGGACGCTCATGAAGGTCTCCCAGGCCAGGCTCTCCGCTTCCTTCTGCCTGCCTTCCCGCAGGAGGCGGCGGATCTCGGGCAGGTGCCGGGCGGCGCCGGGATGGTGGTACGAACGCGGTTCGCCGGTCCAGACGGTATCCTCGTTGATCTGCAGGCGTTCGCAGGGCACCCCGCCGAAGACCATGGCCCCGAGCCGCCCGTTGCCGATGGGCAGGGCTTCCTCCCACTTCTCGGCGGGTTGCCGGTACCAGAGGCTGAGGGGGGCTTCCGGGGGAGGTGCCTCCCCCGTCCGTGCCGCGGCAGCGATGTCTCTCATTTTCGTCGCCAGCTCCTTGCGATACAGATTCGGTCCCTTGAGACGCACCAGGGGCAGCTCGACCGGTCCCCGGGCGGCGATCGCCGGCGGCGCCTCTGCACCGAGGACCCACGCCGCCACGCAGTCCGGCAAGGCCTCCGCCTGCACGCCGGGCCCGGCCGCGAAGGCGCCAATCTCCGCCGCCGTCAGGGCTCGGCGGAACACGGCTGCGCGTGCAATGCGTCCACTGTAACGGTTCTCGAGGCGGCTGTCACAGGCCAGGCGCAGGGGAAGCGTGTTGCGCGGCATCGGTTTCATGCCGGGGCGGTCATGCCGGGCCACGATCCGGCCGTTCACGTAAAGCCGGTATACCCCCTCCGGGCGGCTGAAGACGCCGGCCACGTGGACCCAGGTGCCCGGTACGAGCTGCGTGTCGGTCCGCAGCGTGTGTTCGTCGACGACCATGCGCAGGGAGTTCCCGGGGAAGGTATCGAGCATGTACCCCGTTTGGCCACCGGCCGGAGACTTGTCCAGGATCCTGGCGCCTCCGGGAGGGAGCCGGTCCGGACACAGCCAGGCTTCGAGGGTGACCGCTTCGGTCAGGTCGAGAGCGCCGCAATGGCGCGCCTCGTAGCATGGTCCGTCCCCGCTGAAGCCCATCCCCGGCGCTTCGGCGCCCCGCACCCCGGACAACACGGTCCAGGCCAGCGCCAAAAGGCTGGACAAGACCCCCAGCCGCCTTGCCCGCCGACCATGATCCCACAGCATGATGACCAACTCCCTCTTCCCAGGGGCCGCACAGACGCAGCGTTCCATGCCGGCAACCGGAATCGCAGCGAGCAACATGCAAAACCACTCCCGCACGGACCCTCGGACACCGACCGTGCGAGGTCCGCCGCCGCCCCAAACCCCGCACCATGGCCTGCGCCGGCCGGGATGGGTCTCACCCCAACCGCAACCCGCGGCGGACCCGGCACACTTGACCCTACACCGTACCGACGACACGCGCCAGTCGCGACGAACCTCCCCTGCGCATGCCGGTGAGGTCCGGTTCCCCGGTCACGGCGCCGTCCGGAAAACGCCCGTCCTGGGATCCCGGCTCCCCCCCGTTTTCCGGACGCCGCGGGGCCAGAATGTCCGGAAAACGCCTGTCCGGTGGTCCCG
>JAFGRS010000614.1 GCA_016935045.1 Lentisphaeria bacterium
CCCCCCAGGCCACGTTCGTCACCACCCCCCCGAAGCCCTGGTACCGAAGAGCGGCCAGGAGTTCTCTCTCCGCCTCCTCGCCATCCGGCCAGCGGTGCACGATCTTGAGAATGCGCGTGGACCCCGGCGGATCCGCAAGGCGTTCCTCGAACGGACGATCCTCGGCCGGCAACGGTTCCATTGCCATCTCCCTGTCCGGCAGCAGAGCCACGAGAGGACCCACCCAGCCGCCGGGACCCCCGAGGTCCCGAACCGCCACGGCAAGGCAGTTCTCGCCACCATAGCGCACCAGATCCGGACGGACCACATAACGGCGTGCCTGCGCCGAGGGAATCTCCAGCCCCGGCCCCGTCTCACCCACAAGAGTGCCGTTGAAGAACGTCCGATCGTGATCGTCGATGCACCCCAGGCGCAGCACCAGGGCGTCGCCCTGCCACTCCGCCGGGACCGTCACCCGCAGGCGGTACCAGGCCACGCCGTCGTAGTCCGTCCACGGCAGACGTCCCTTGGGGATGGGGGCAGAACCGGGACGGGGCTCGGTGATCCCCTGGGGTTCCCAGAGTCCCGGGACCACCAGCTCCCGCCAGCCGCTGTCGTCGAATTCGGGGCGCTGCCAGCCCTGGCGCTCGCCGACCTCCTGCGGGTCCGTCGCAAAGCGCCATTTCCCCTGGATGTTCCCGGGAACCGGCGCCAACGGACCGGCGCCGGCAAGCACAACCAGGACCGGCAGAATCGCCGCGGCGGCACGCAGATGCATGGGCATGGGTGTCCTTTCCAAATCGCTCCCCACCCGCGGAGCCGCATCCCATCCCCTCGAGGGCGACGCTCTGCGGAGCCGCGTCCCATCCCCTGGAGGGCGACGCTCCGCGGAGCCGCGTCCCATCCCCTGGAAGGCGACGCTCCGCGGAGCCGCGTCCCATCCCCTGGAGGGCGACGCTCCCGCCCCGCCCGCAACGGCTGTGCCGCAGCCACTGCGGACAGGTGAGCCGGAACTCACCGGCGCGCGCAGGAAGAACGCCCGGAGGAGCTGCGCGTCACCCCCACATAGTAGGCCCCGCAGATGGGCTGCCGGCGCTCGTCGTCGAACCACGAGTGCAGGAGTGTGGGCCCGGCTTCGAGAGGACAGGCAAAGGTGACGGACCGGCTTCCCGCGGGTGCCTCCTGCGCGTAGGATTTCCCCCCGACCAGGAGGCGCGCCCGGGCGATGGGCAGGGCCTCGCCCGCCGGCACTTCGCCGTCGGTGAGCCGCGCCGGGGGGCTGGCTGCCAGCAACGCCAGGCCGCTCTCCGGAGGCCAGCGCCAGAGTTCGAACACATACTCTCCGGCTTCGGCCACCTCCAGGTGCCAGTAACTGTTCCTGCGTACCCCCGCGCGGACCTGTTGCTGCTGGTCCACGAAGACGTCGGCCCATTCGCAGGCCGACAGCATCGTCGGGTTCTCCGCCGGGCTGCCGACCGTGATGCGCTGGAATGCGTTGGCCGTGGTCTCGACTCCCGACCACCAGCGCTCCAGGTGTTCGAGCATCCGGCGCGCGACCTCCGGATGCCCGTCGATCACGTTTTCCTGTTGCGCCGGGTCCGCCGCCACGTCGTAGAGGGAGTTGCCTTCGAGCAGACGCCAGCGCTGCCACAGCACCGCGGCGCCTTCCCGGCGAACCACGGAGGGACTGTCCGGCGTGGGATAGTCCAGCTCCCCCGGCATGCGGCTGTAGTTGACCACCAGCATCCGCTCCTCGGGAAGCGCCGTCTGCCCCCGCAACGCCCCGGCCAGGCTGATCCCGTCGCACCGCGGCGGAGTCCCGAAACCGCAGATCTCCGCCAGGGTCGGCAGAAGGTCCTGCACCTGGCTCAGACCCGCAACGTCCCGGCCCTGATCCAGACCGCCGCCAGGCCAGTGCAGAAAGCAGGGAACCCGGTGCCCACCTTCCCACAGAGAACACTTGCTGCCCCGCATGCCGGCGTTGTAGTACACGTGCCCGAAGGTGCTGCCGTTGTCCGTCATGAAGATCAGCAGCGTGTCCCGGGCAAGACCCTGCTCGGCCAGGAACGCGCGCAGCCGCCCGACTCCCGTGTCCACGGTGTGAATCATGGCCAGAAACCGGACAATGTTCTCGCGCAGGGACGGCCGCAGGGGCGGCAGCAGGTGCTCGTGCGCGGCAAAGTGGGCCTCGACCGCACGGCGATCCGCCGCCGGCACCCACAGCGGGGCATGGGGAGCGTTCGTGGGCAGATAGAGGAAGAAGCGTTCCCGATTGCGGCGTCTCTGCTCGAGCCAGGCCAGTGCCTCCGAGAAGAACACGTCCGTGCAGTAGCCGCTGCAGGGGGTCCTGCGGCCATTGCGGCAGTAGACGTCGTCGAAGTAGTCGTTCTGCCAGTAGTCCGGCAGGGAACTGATGTGCGAAGAGGGGAACCAGAGGCTTTCCTCGAAACCCCGGTCCTGGGGCCGGTACGGGTAGTTGTCGCCGAGGTGCCATTTGCCGAACATGGCGGTGCGGTAGCCTGCTTCCCGGAACAGATCCGCCAGGGTCGGCACGTCGGCCCGCAACAGGGTGCGCCCGCTGCTGACGTTCAGGGCCCCGTTCCGCGCCGCGTCCAGACCGGTCAGAAGCTGACCGCGCGTGGGCGTGCACATGGGCGCCGCGTGGAAGTCGGTGAAGCGGACACTCTCGCCGTGCAGACGGTCCAGGTTCGGCGTCAGGGCAACGGGATTGCCGTGGCAGGCCAGGTCCCCGTAGCCCTGATCGTCCGTGATCACCAGGATCACGTTCGGCGCGGCGGCATTCACGACGCGACCTCGGGAAGAAGCCTGACCTCCGATACCTGAAGCCCCGCCGACACCTCCGCGGCCATCGCGTCGGCACGGAGCACCGCCTCGACCGCCCCCGCCGCAGGCAGATCAAGCACGCCCAGATGACTGATCACCTCGGGGAAGTACTGCGCCCGGGGACTGTCGCTGCGGCCATCCTCGCGAAGGGCGTCCACGACGGACGTGTCGCCCACAGTGAAGCGCACCTCGTGCCCACCCCGCCACTCCTGCTGCCGGCTCGCGGCCGTGTAGACGCACACCCTGTAGGCCCCCGGCCGGCGCAGCCGGAAGGTCCAGCGCAGCGCGGACCCCGTGTCCTTCCAGCGCTCGGTGATGCCGCTGCGGCCCAGCGTCACCGTGCCTTCCCGGGCCGCCATGTGGGCCGGCAGCACGATGGTGCCGTCGGCCTGCTGTTGCGGGGCCTCGTCCACGTCCACCTCCTCTTCGAGGTCCAGGCGAACGACCGAAACCCGTGCATCCGGGGCCTCCGCCGGCAGGTGCAGTTTCACCTCGTGGAAGTCGTCCGCCGTGTCGTGCAGTTGGTGCACCGCGATGCGGGCATCCGGGGCCGCGAGCAGGGCAGCTCCGGACACCTCGCTGCGCAACCCGCGCAGGACAAGGGGCTCGCCAGGCCAGCGCGTGACGAGAAGGTAGAGGCGCTTCCCCTTCCGGGTGAGGCGTCCCCACTCGAACTCGTGGGGATAGGGGCTTGCCTGGGTGCCCCGGATGGCCTCCTCGTTGACGTCCATCCACTCGCCGATGGCCTCGAGCAGCCGCACACTGGGCTCGGGAATCAGACCCTCGGCGGTGGGGCCCACGTTCAGCAGGTAGTTCACCCCCTTGCTGGCCAAGTCCACGAGCAGGTAGAGAAGCTTATCCACGGACTTCCAGTTGTGGTCGTAACTCTTGAAGCCCCACGTGTCGTTCAGCGTGGCGGGGGTCTCCCAGTCGCCCTCGACGCGGCCGACGGGGATCTGGTTGTCCCCCATGCTGCCGTAGTCCCCCACGTCGTTGCCCACCCGGCCGCTGACGATGCAGTCCGGCTGCAGGCGGTGCACCAGGTCCCGCAGCTCGATGCTCTGCCCGGGCGTGATGCACACCGGCGTGTCGAACCAGATCAGGCCGATGGGACCGTATTGCGTCAACAGCTCCACCAGGTTGGGCTTGACCACCTCCTCGAGGTAGCGCGCAAAGGCCTCCGGACGGCCCGGATAGCTGTGCCAGTCCCGGACATCCCGCGCTTCCTCCCAGTGCCCCGCGCCTCCCGGAGCGTGCCAGTCCTGGGACTGGGAGTAGTAGAAGCAGAGCTTGAGGCCGTGGCGGGCGCAGGCTTCGGCGAGTTCGGCCATGGGGTCGCGGCCGAAGGGCGTCCGGTCCACGATGTTGTAGGGATTGCTCGCGGAACGGAACATGCAGAAGCCGTCGTGGTGTTTGCTGGTGATCACGAGGTAGCGCATGCCGGCACGCTTGGCCAGGCGCACCCAGGCGTCGGCGTCGAACTGCACCGGGTTGAAGCGCCCCGCCAACTTCTCGTATTCCTCGATGGGGATGCGGCCGTTGCGCATGATCCACTCGCCCAGACCGGGGACCTGACGCCCTTCCCAGGTCCCGCAGGGAACCGCATACACTCCCCAGTGGATGAACATCCCGAAACGCGCTTCCCGCCACCACGCCATGCGCCCGTCACTCTCGGTACCCATTCCCGCCACTCCTCTCTTGGTTCAGCGCGCCAACGCCCCCATCGGGTCCCACGGGGGAAGCACTCTCGGTGGCCGCTCCAGGGCCGCCTGGAGACGCTTCGGCAGACGCGAACGCGGCGCCGCGATCTCGAACATGTACTCGTCGAACCATGAGTCGTTCATGGTGTAGAAACCCTTCTGCCCGCGCCCCTTGTCGTCGCCCCAACTGTTCTCCACGCGCCAGCGGCGGGGTTTGCCGTCCACGAGGTCCACGCCGGTGAACAGCATCGCGTGGGTCATGAGGGTCTGATGGTAGTGCAGCCGGGCGGCCTTGTCCAGGGCGAAGACCGTGTCGTAGATGCCCGCGAAGTCGTACAGACCCGCATCCCAGATCCCCGTCTCGCCGTGCATCTGCTTGCCGACGTCACACCCCATCCACACCGGCTCCCCCGCCTGCAACGCCTTGAGCGCCGCGCGCTTCATGTCCGCCATGGTCACGTTGAGATACACCACCGGCTCACCGTCCACCACGTTGCCCAGGTACTTCACCGTGTACGTCCGCCCAAACGGGTTCTCCGGCCGGGGATCGTGCACCAGGCAGACGTACTCCCGAAAGGGAAGCGTGATGTACTTCGCGGCAAACTCCTGCGGTGTCAGGACCCCGTCCCGATGGAACACCTTGTCCTTGTCCTTCCACTGCCACAGAAAACGCCGCGGGGGAGAGCCCAGATGGATGCACAGCACACGGTAGACCACCGTCAGGATCTCGTGCTTCCGCCGGCGCAGGGCCGCCGGGGGATGCCCCGTCGACCCCAGGCCCCGGAGTTCCCGGGCCGCCTGCCGCAGCAACTCGCGCAGAATCCCGTTCATGCGCCCCGTGTTCGAGGAACTCTCCGTCTCCGGCATGGCCGACTTCGGCACCGCGCCATGCTTCCGGACCAGGTTCACGAACATGTTCCACTGCCCGCCGTCACCGATGGGGTCCGAGAGGAGGAAGTGCACCTCCCGCTCGTCCACCTCCCGGTCCGCCGTCGCCAGAACGTTCTCCAGAAAGAAGTTCGCCCGCTCGATCTTGTCCCAGAACATGGCGTAGTTCTGACTGAACTCGAAATTCTCGAGCTTCATCGCCTTCATGGGCCCCACACGCAACAGGTTCAGCCCCGCAAACAGCCAGCAACGACCCGAACTCTTCTGGTTCGTGACCGACCAGTCGTCCAGGTGAACCGAGAAGGTATGGTCCGTCTCCCGCACCACCGCGTGACGCAACGCCACCTTGTCAATCGAGGTCTGCGTCACCGCATTCTGCATCCGCTCCGCCGTGGGATGGGCGCCGAAGGCCGCCTCCAGCGCGTCGAGATGCTCGCGAGTCAGGGCTGCCGATTCCGGCTCTGCTGTGCTCATGCCGTTCCCCCATTGCCGGGTCGCCGACGCCGCGTTCCCGAACCACGCCCGCAACCGGGTGCCCGGGACCCGCAGAATCTAACCCCTCTCGGAACATCCCGCCATCCCCCGTCCCCCGCACGGGTGCATGTCAGCTCCGTAGGTCCCCATGCCGCACGAGTTCTGCCACACCGCATGTGTCCACCCGAGAACCCCGGGGGACATGGCTGCTTGCAGAGAGGCGGCCGGAGTCCGGGTAGGCGCCTCGAGCCGAGAGGCGCAATCCCCGGGATCGTCGCGCTCG
>JAFGRS010000615.1 GCA_016935045.1 Lentisphaeria bacterium
CCCGGTCCGTGGGGGCAGCGGCGGTCGGCAGGCCCCTCGGCGATTGAGGTCGCGCCGCATGGCGGCGAAGGTCAGGAGAAAGGCGCGCATGGCGGCGGACACAAGGACATGGCGGCGGGCGGCGGGAACGATTCTGGGAGCGGCGGCAATGGGATTCGCGGCGACGGCGCGGGAGTACTACGTGGATGCGGCGGCGGGAATGGACACGGCCTCGGGCACGAGCCCCGCCGAGGCCTGGCAGAGCCTCGCCCGCGTCAGCCGGGCCGAGCTTCGGCCGGGAGACACGGTGCGCTTCCGCCGCGGTGGGCAGTGGCGGGGGACGCTGGCGCCGCGGTCCGGTTCGGAGGCGGGTCCGGTCACCTACACGGCCTACGGCGAGGGAGAGAAGCCCCTGCTCCTGGGGTCTGCGTCCCGAAGCCGTCCGGAGGACTGGGAAGAGGTTGCCGCCGGCATCTGGGCCACCCGTGCCGCGGAGTACACGGACGGACGCGTGGTGGCGGACTGCCGCGACGCGGAGTGGTCGCGCCACCAGGAGGCCGGCGCCGACGTCGAGGTGACCCGTGAACCCGCGGAGGGAGGCAGCATCTACCGCCTGGCCTGCCGTAGCAGCGGCACGGCCTCCAACCACATCCAGTTCTGGGGCCCCTTCCCGGACGCGTCCGCCCTCGCACCGGGGGGGTGCCTGACCTTCCGTTTCCGGGCCCGAAGCACGATCCCCTTCCGGCTCGGGGCGCTGACGGTGCGCCGCGGGGGGACCCCTTGGACGGCCTACGCCAGCAGCGGGGAGGGGTTGCTCGTGGGCAGTTCCTGGCAGGATTGCGCCGTGCGGCTGAACGTCACGGGCGCGGGCGAGCAGCCGCGCCTGCACCTGTATCTGGGCGGGGTCCTGCCCTCGGGCGCCGTGGTCGAGTTCCAGGCCCTCGATGTGGTCGAGACGTTGTGTTCCCAGCCCATACCGCTCTCGGTGGACGTGGGCAACGTCATCCTCGATCACGGCCAGGCCTGCGGTTGGAAGAGGTGGGCGTTCGAGGAACTCGCCAAGCCGCTCGACTACTGGTATGACCCGGCCACGTGGCGGGTCTTCGTGCGGCTGGACGCCAATCCGGCGGAGCGCTATTCGAGCCTCGAGCTGGCCCTGCGGCAACACATCGTGAACCAGGGGGGCGCGCACCACGTGGTCTACGACGGTCTGGCCCTGCGCTACGGCGCCGCGCATGGGTTCGGCGGCGGCGCCACGCATCATCTGGTCATTCGCAACTGCGACCTGGCCTACATCGGCGGCGGGCACCAGTTCACCCGGCCGGACGGGAAGCCCGTGCGCTTCGGCAACGGCATCGAGTTCTGGGGCGCGGCCCACGACAACCTGGTCGAGGGGTGCCGGCTGTGGGAGATCTACGACGCCGCCCTCACCAACCAGGGCCGAGGTCCGGAGTCGAAACAGATCAACATCACCTACCGCAACAACATCGTCTGGAACTGCGAATACTCCTTCGAGTACTGGAACAACCCCGAAAGCGCCGAAACCCGGAACGTCCTTTTCGAGAACAACACCTGTGTCCACGCCGGCAGGGTCTGGTCCCACGCCCAGCGGCCCGACCGCAACGGCAGCCACCTCATGTTCTACACCAACACCGCCAAAAGCTCGGGGATCGTCATCCGCCACAACATCTTCTGCCACTCCAGCGAATGGGGCAGCCGCTTCAGTGCCGGCTGGGACCCCCTTCCCGAGATCGACAGGAACCTGTGGTTCCAACCCGACGGAACCCTGTGCTGGTTCTTCCGGGAGAAGCTGCCCGCGGCGGACGTGGAAGGATACCGCCGCAGGACCGGTTTCGACCTCCACTCGGGGTTCGCGGATCCCGGGTTCGTGGACGTCGAGGCGGGGGATTTCCGTCTGCGTCCCGACAGCCCGGCCCGCCGGGTGCGGGCGGATGGGGGCATGGTGGGCGCGGCGTCCCTGTGGGGCGGAGAGGTCCGCTGAGGCGGGCGGCCTGGTCGCCGGAGGCCTGAACCGGCGCTTTGCAGCGCGAGGCAGCACATGAAGCATCACATTCCTGGCGTGGCGGGAGCGGGGTACCACCGCGTTCTCGAGGTCGGCGACCGGGGCATGGCCATGACCGCCTTCGGTCTGCTGCGCCTGGGCGCCGGATGTTCGTGGTCCGCCAACTCCGGAGGCCGGGAGGTGGCATTGGTGCTGCTGGGCGGGCGCTGTGCGGTCATGGCCGGCAGCGTCGATTTCGGCCCCGTCGGCGCGCGTGCCGATGTCTTCTCGGGAGACGCCTGCACCGTGTTCGTGCCCCCGGGGACGCCCTACAGGGTGACCGCGCTTTCGGCCGTCGACGTCGCGGTCTGCGAATCCCCCAGCGACGCCCGCGGCGAGCCGGCCCTGATCCGGCCCGAGGAAGCGGCCGCCACCCGGATGACCATCGGCAAGGACAACTTCACGCGCACCGCCACCATCCTGATCGGGGACCGTTTTCCGGCCCGGCATCTCTTCATCGGCGAGGCCTGGGTGCCCTCCGGAAACTGGGCCAGCTACCCCCCCCACCGGCACGACGTCGAGAACCCCCCCGACGAAATCGACATGGAGGAAATCTACTTCTTCCGCTTCCGCCCGGCGGGCGGCTTCGGGATGCAGCGCATCTACACGGAAGACGGCAGCGTCAACGCGGCCTACACCGTCCGCGAAAACGACACGGTGGCCATCCCCGAGGGCTATCATCCCGTGGTCACCGCCCCCGGCTACACCATGTACTACCTCTGGGTCATGACCGGAAACAGCCGCGGCTTCATTTCCCACAAGGACAGCGCCCACAGCGCGGCGGTGCTGTAGGCGGGACCCGTCGTCCCGGGCGCCCGGGAACGGGGCCCGTCGGCGCCATCGTCCCGCGTCGGCGTTGGTAGCGTCCACTCGCCGCCGGATCGGGATGCCCGCGAGGCCGCGGGCGGTCCGGAGGCTGGCGGGACGGCGGATCGGGATGTCCGCGAGGCCGCGGGCGGTCCGGAGGAAGGCGGGACGACGGATATGTCAAGGAAACACATTCTGCCGGCGCTGCTTTGTCTTCCCGGGGTCCTGCGCTGCGCCACGCTTCCGGTGCCCAACAACAGCTTCGAGGACGGCGCGCTTCCCGGCGACCGGATCGCGGATGGCTGGTATCTTTGGGAGAAGCACCCGGGGCGGACGGAGGTGGTTTCGGTCCCCGATGGTGCCCATGGCAGGACCTCGATACGGGTGGCCAATCCCAGCGCCGGGGGTGCCAACATCACCGTTCCCGGGGGCGTTCCCTGCCGGGGCGGGGCGACCTACACCCTTTCCGCCTGGGCCAGGTCGGACGGGCCCGTGGCGGCCGCCATCACGCTGCAGGTGCGGGACCGCGACGGGCAGGTACTCGATCACACCCTCGGCGGTAGCGTCGGCCTGCCCGGGCAGGTCCCCCTCTGGACGCGGTTCACGATGACCGCCGCCGTTCCGGAGGCAGGCTGTTTCCTCTCGCCGCACCTGGTCAACAACGGGGGAGTCGTCCTCTGGGATGCCGTCCAGATCGAGGAAGGCCCCGCTGCCACCCCCTTTCAGCCGACGCCGAGGCCGTCCCTGAGCCTCGCGACCGGGGCCGGCGGGGAACCGGTCATCGTCAACCCGGGGTTCGAGGAGGGCGATGCCTTCCCGGCCGGGTGGGAGGGCCCTGCCGAGGCGGCGGCGGCGCGGGACACGGAGGTGAAGCGGGGTGCGGCGGCGCTGCGGCTGCTCCAGGCCGACACGCCGCAGCCGTGGCGGTCGCGGCCGTTCCGCCTGGACCCGGACCGGGACTACGTCCTCAGCGCCTGGGTCCGGAGCCGGGAGCTGGACCGTGGGGTGGCGGAGTTCTATGTCGAGTGCCTGAGCCCCTGGGGAAGGGTCTGCGGCATGATCGGCAAGGGAAAGGCCTACCGCGAAGCAGCAGGCGTCTTCGTTTCCCAGACCACGGACTGGCAGCGCCGGAGCGCCCGGGTGGGACGCGAGGACATCCCTGCCGGGAGCGTCGCCGGCCGCGCGGTGTGCGTCCTCCAGCCCTATGCCGCGGGCGGGGGTATGGCCTGGTTCGACGACCTCGAATGCCGCCCCCTCGGGATCACCGGTCGAGGCGTTCTCCTGGCGGCGGGGAGCCCCGTCGAGGACTTCCTTCTTGACCAGGGCAGCCCTGCCTCCCTCGCCTTCCGCCTGTATGCGCCCGAGCGCCGCCTGGAAACGGCCCGCATGTCCTGCCGGGTGCGGGGTTTCTTCGAGCGGACGGTGCTCGAAGAGGCCGTGTCGGGGGTCTTCGGCGAGGACGGGCGGACGGTGCTCGAGGTCCGTCTCCCCGAGGGACTGCCCAGCGGCCACTACACGGCCGTCCTGCGGGACGCCGATGCCTCCGGGACGGTCGGGACCCTGACCTTCGGCGTGCTGCCGCCGGGGATTGCCGGCGCCGGTCTCGAACCCGACTCGCCCTACGGCATCTGCCATCTGACCGAAGCTGCCTTCCTGCCCCTGGCGCAGCGGGTCGGCTTCAAGTGGACCCGGGGGGGGCCGGGGGTGCCCTGGGCGGGAGTGGAACCGACGCCGGGCAGTTTCGATTTCAGCGCCGCCCTGGCCTGGCGCGAGCAACTGGCTCGGCATGGCCTGCTCAAGCTCGACATCTGCTCCGGAATTCCGCGCTGGGCGCTGCAGGAGCTCGAGGGGGTGGTCGTGGTTCGGGGAGGGCGCAGCCGGCGCAGCCGGGCGGGCCTCTCCCTCCCCCGCGATCTCGAGGCCTGGGGGCGCTACATCGAGACGGCTGCGCGGACCCTCTCCGGCTTCGGCGGGGCCTGGGAGATCTGGAACGAGGCCGACATACCCGGGTTCTGGGCCGACAGCGACGAGAACTACCTCCGGCTCCTGCGCGCCGGTCATGCGGCGGCGAAACGGGGTGACCCGAAGGCCCCGCTCCTGATGACGGGCGTCACGGGCGGGTTCTTCCCGGCGACGCAGACCCGGCTGGATCCCCAGACCGGCCGCGAGGTCAACCCGGGCCGCTTCTTCGAACGGGTCCTCGCGGAAGCCGGCGATGCCTTCGACGTCATCAACTTCCACTCCTACGGGGGGGCGGAACTCCTCGAAGCGCGCCTGCAGAAGGCCCGCGAGCTGGCGGCGCGGCACGCCCTGGCCGACCGCCCGATCTGGATCACCGAGACGGGCGGCCCCACCCACATCCAATCCCGCAGCTTCAGCGAGGCCGAACAGGCCATTCTCTACCTGCAGACCCATGTCCTGGCACGCGCCTACGGCGTCCGGAAGGTCTTCTGGCATTGCTTCTACGACTGGGGCAGGGACATCACCTACCACGAACACAACTTCGGGCTGATCCACTACGACCGGACCCCCAAACCGGCCCTGCTCGTTCAGGCGGCCCTCGCCCGCTGGTTCGGCGCGCCCGCCTTTGTTCGCACCCGGTCCCTCGAGGATGGGGTGCGCTGTTTCGAGTTCGAGCGGGAGGGCGCTCCGCTTGCCGTGCTCTGGTCCGCTGCGCCCCGCGTGCTCCTGCTGCGGACCGCGGGCGAGCCCGAGGCCAGGGATTGCATGGGCGCCGAGATGCTGCTGCCGCGTGTCGGCGAAGTCCCGGTCCTGGCGCTGGCGGCGGAGCCGGTCTTCCTGCTCGGGGCGCGCATCGAGGGCGTGCTGCCGCCCCTGGTGACGCCCGGGGCCCACACCCTGAGCCCCGGAGAGACAGGAGCCATTCCCGTGAGCTGGCGCAACCCCGCCGACCACC
>JAFGRS010000078.1 GCA_016935045.1 Lentisphaeria bacterium
CGCTTCCTCACCCCGAATCGGCGCTCCACTGCCGCAAGGGCAGTGGCGGCGGGAAGCGTTTCGAGGGATCCTGAAACAGCCCCGCGGGCTTCCCGTCGGGCGTTGCCAAGCCGGGGGCGCTCCTGTATGGTATGGCGCGTGCGGGAAGGGCTGACGGCTTCAGCCATACGGATTCAAGGCAGGACATCGGCATGAAGATCCTGGTTGCCGGCGGTGCGGGCTACATCGGGAGCTGCTGTACGGAATACCTCCTCGACCGGGGCCACGAGGTGGTCGTGTTCGACGCCCTGCTCAAGGGGCATCGCGACGCGGTCGATCCGCGGGCCACCTTCCTCCTCGGCCACCTGGGCGATCCCGCTGCCGTGACCGCCGCCGTCGCGGCGCATCGCCCCGAAGGGATCATCCACTTTGCCGCCTTCATCGAGGTGGGCGAGTCCATGCAGGACCCCGGAAAGTACTTCCGCAACAATGTCGCCTGCGGCATCAACCTCCTCGATGCTGCGGTGGCCCACGGGGTGCGCAAGGTCGTCTTTTCCAGCACCGCGGCGGTGTACGGGATGCCGCGGACCATACCCATTCCGGAGAGCGAGCCGACCCGCCCGGTCAATGCCTACGGCGAATCCAAGCTCATCTTCGAACGCATGTTGGCTTGGTACGGAACAATCCACGGCCTGCAGTCGGCCGCCCTGCGCTACTTCAACGCCGCCGGGGCCACCGAGCGCTGCGGCGAGGACCATGACCCCGAGTCCCACCTCATTCCCATCGTCATGCAGGTCGCCGAGGGCAAGCGCGACCGCGTGCGCATCTTCGGCACCGACTATCCCACCCCCGACGGCACCTGCATCCGGGACTACATCCACGTCACCGATCTCGCGCAGGCCCATCTCCTGGCCCTGGACTCCGAGGAATGCGGCAGCTTCAACCTGGGCAGCGGCACGGGACACAGTGTCCGCGACATCATCGACACGGTGCGGGAGGTCACCGGACACCCCGTGCCCGTGCTGGAAGCCGAGCGGCGCCCGGGAGACCCGCCGCGCCTCATCAGCGATTCCACCAGGGCACGCCAGGTGCTGGGCTGGCATCCCGAACACGATTCCATCGGCGATATCGTGGAATCCGCCTGGCGCTGGCGCCGGCGGTTCCCCGACGGCTACCGGAAATGACGCGGTTGGGTGGCACGACAACCATGCAGGACCCCCAACCTATAGGCCCCACCCCCGCCGGAACGCCGCCGTCGAAACCCGCTGCGGCACGTGGCGGCCTGACACGGGTCTGCCGTGGTCTGGCGTTGCTCGTCTTCTGCAACGCCCTGTGCGGCCTGGTATCCCGGCTTCCCCCGGCTGCGGGTCCGGGGCAATCGCTCTCGAGCCTGGTGCACGGGGATCTGGCCGACCTGCTGTTGCGGCTGCATTCCCCGGCCCCGGCATGGGCGCTGGCGGGGAGTCTGCCCGCGGCGACCGTGGTGCTGCTGGCGGCGGGGTTCCTGGTGGGGGTGTCGTGCATCCTGTGGTTGCGTCCGGCGGCGTTGGTGGCGATGACCCTGGCGGCATCCCTGCTGCTGCTTACCCTGCGTGCCACGGGCGCGGACCTGTGGGCCGACCTGCGGGCCGCCCGCGCCTGGCTCCTGATCCTGGCCGTGCTCTGCTACGGGGTCGTGCTGATGGCGACCGTCGTGCGCTGGGGTATGCTGCTGTCCGTTCAGGGCGTGCACCTTCCCCTCGGGCTGCTGACGAGGTTGACCCTGATCGGCGTCTTCTTCAACCTGGCCATTCCCGGTGCCGTGGGCGGGGACCTGGTCAAGATGGGATACGTCGCCCGCGCGGCGCCCGCGCGCAAGGCCGAGGCGGTGCTGACCATCTTCCTCGATCGCGTGGTTGGCCTCCTGGGACTCTTCCTGGTCGCGGCGGTGGCCGTGCTGGCGTCGCTGCCCATGATCCTGGGAATGGACTCGCGCTTCCGTCCCTTGCAGGCCGGCGCCCTGGTGGTCGGCCTGGGAAGCATCGGGGGCGTGGCAGGGGTGCTGCTGCTGGAGTACCGCTCCCGTATCCTGGCGCATCCCCGGGCCGCCGCCCTCCTGTCGCGCTGTGCCCGCCATGTGCCGGCCAGGGTCGCGGCCATCCTGGCCCGACTGGCGCAGGCCATCGAGCTGTACCGCGAACGCCGCGGCGTGATCGTCAGGGCCACGCTCCTGGCGGTGGCCGTGCATGTGCTCCTGGCGGTGGACCTGTTCCTGGTGGGCAAGGCCCTGGGGGAACGGACCCTGGGGCTGCAGCACTACGTGGTCGTGGCCTCGGTGGCCAACACCGTGGCATCCGTACCCATTACCCCCGGCGGCATGGGCACCCGCGACGCCACCGCGGCGGCGTTCTTCACGGCCTTCGCCGCGGAACCCGTCGCCGCCATCGGCTCCATCCCCGTGACTCTCTCCATCGTCTTCGTCCTCTGGGCCCTTGTCGGGGCCGTCGTCTTCCTCGCCTCCCCCGGAGCACACGACGCCGCGACACAGCCTACCCGCGACACCTGAACGCCGGGTTGCGGGAGATCCCGGCTGCCACGGGCTTCACCCGTCCTCGCCCTTCGTCCTTCGCAATCGAGGACCTCCCGGCACCCGCGGCGGCAACGCCCACCTCCGCACCGTTCCCTCTGCAGCCGGCGGTCCTCCGCCGTATCTGTCCTGGTCCGGCATACCGCCGAGGACGGCGGACTCCGTGCGCCTCTGTTCCAGGCGCCCCACGTGCGCGCCCTCCATGACCAACACAGGGTGAGGTCTCTCTCACGTGTCCAGCA
>JAFGRS010000079.1 GCA_016935045.1 Lentisphaeria bacterium
CCCTTGGAACAGCCTTCTACGAGGGTAGCGCATTGCGCCTCGTACGGGTCTGGGGAGAGGGACCTACGGAGCTGACATGCGCCCCCGACGAGCCCGGCCGGCGCCGGCCCCGTTTTCCGGACATTCCCGCGCGCCCCCCGGCCGGAAAACACTCCCACCCAGGCAGCCGGCGCCGGCCCCGTTTTCCGGACACGGCAGGACACGCCCCCAGGCCGGAAAACGCTCGCACCGGCACGGCCGGCTGAAGCCGGCTGGCGCCGCGATGCCTGCCGTGGTCGCGGTGACTCACTCTGCCCCTGTCGGCACTCCCTGGAGCCCGGGATCGCGGCGCGCCCGAAGCGCCGCGTCGCGGTCATCCCGGCCGGATACCGCGAACCCGCTGGTAACCAGCCGGGCATCGCGGGCTCCAGACGGATGGTAACCATGAACTGGCCGGCCGCGTTCCCGTGACGGTCGAACTCTGGGAATCTCCCCGGCTGAGCCGGGGGGTTACCTGTTGGACTCGTCGAAGAGCACGGCGGAGCCCCAGCAAGGACGGCCGGTGAGCCGTTCCATGTTTGCTGCTGGGTTACCGGGAAGGCCGTAGCGTTCGCGGCGGCGGAGTCTACATTGGTTGGGTACGACGCCGTTCCGTCCGCCGGGAGCATGGGCGGACTGTTCCGCCGGTTGCGGGAGTTGCCTGTTCTGCGAAGGAGTGCACATGAGGACCTCTCGGCCGAACATCCTCTTCGTCATGAGTGACGACCATGCAGCCCACGCGCTGGGGTGTTACGGGAGTCGGATCAACAGGACCCCGAATCTGGACCGCATCGCGGCCGAGGGCGTGCGTTTTGACAACTGCTTCTGTACGAATTCCATCTGCGAGCCGAGCCGGGCGACGATCCTGACGGGCACGCACAGCCACGTCAACAGGGTCACAACCATCGGGGCGCACCTGGACAATCGCCAGGAAAACGTCGCCAAGATCCTACAGCGGAATGGGTATCAGACCGCCATCGTGGGCAAGTGGCATCTGGGGCAGGGCCCGGCCCACTGGCCGACGGGCTTCGATCACTGGAACATCCTGCAGGGCCAGGGGCCGTACTTCGACCCGGAGATGGTGTGCAACGGGACCAAGGTGCAGTACACGGGGTACACCACCGACATCATCACGGACCTGGCCATCGAGTGGCTGGACGGGCGTTCTCCGGACCGCCCCTTCCTGCTGCTGTACCACCACAAGGCCCCCCACCGACCGTGGGAGCCCGACGCGAAGCACGCCGGGATGTACGCGGGTGTCGACATCCCGGAGCCGCCGACCTTCCACGACGACTACACGAACCGGGCCGAGGCAGCCCGGGCCGCGACCATGCGGATCGACCGCGACCTCAATGCCATCGACCTGAAGCTGCGCACGGAGGAAGGCACACGCTGGAACACCCCCCTGCCGCCACCGGACCGGATCGAGGGGTATACGCTGACCACAAAGGAAGGGGAAACGGTCTCCTTTGCGGGCCACGAAGCCCTCAAGAGCTGGAAGTACCAGCGCTATATCAAGGACTACCTGCGCTGCATCGCCAGCGTCGACGACAACGTCGGCCGCGTGCTGGACTACCTGGACGCGCACCACCTGGCCGAGAACACCATCGTGATCTACACCTCGGACCAGGGCTTCTTCCTGGGAGACCACGGCTGGTACGACAAGCGCTTCATGTACGAGGAATCGCTGCGCATGCCGTTCGTTCTACGCTACCCGGCCCGGGTCCGGCCGGGCTGGGTTTCCACGGACATGATCCTGAACCTGGACTTCGCCCAGACATTCCTGGACTGCGCCGGCATCGAGGCCCCCTCCCACATGCAGGGAAGAAGCTTCCGTTCGCTGCTGGAAGGGCGGCGGCCGGCCGACTGGCGCACCTCGATGTACTACCGCTACTGGATGCACCTGGCGCACCATCATGTCTATGCGCACTACGGGGTCAGGACGCACCGCCACAAACTGATCTACTACTATGCGGACGCCCTTGGTCAGCCCAACACCATCGACGAACCCAAGACACGTGAATGGGAACTCTTCGATCTGGCCGAAGACCCCTGCGAACTGCACAATCTCTACGGCAATCCGGCCCATGCCGAAACGGTTCGAGAGCTGAAGGCCGAGCTGCGCCGCCTGCAGGCCGAAGCCGGCGACGAGCCCTACCCCGGCGAGTCGTGACCGGGACCGGCGCCTGCGCGCGCGCCCTGCCCCCGGTCTCCGGCCCGGATCACCAGTTGCCCTCCCATTTCAGTTCGGGGGGGCGCGTCAGTTCCTCGACCCGGGCCCTGCAGATGGCATCCCGGTTCTCTTCCAGGTTCTGGAGGTGTTGCCGGAACTTGGTGAGTTGCTCTTCGAGGTGTGCGATCCGTTCGCGGGAGTTGCCCAGGCGCGCTTCGAAGGCTTCCTGGACGGCCGCCTGCAGTTCCTGCCGGATCGCCGTCTTCTCCTGCCCGTCCGCGGTCTCCGCATACAGCCGCGCCAATTCCTGGCATTTCTCTTCCTCGGGCCGGGCCCTGGGTTCACCCATCATGCCCATTGCGGGGAAGGCGCGCCTTGGCTGGGGGCCCTGTTCCGGATCCATCTGCAGACCGCGTTCCTGCATGATCCGTCGGATCTCCTGCATGAACTGCTGCCGATCGGTCCGATAGAGTGTGCTGAGGCGTTCGAATTCCTCCGGGTTGGACTGTTTCAGCCGATCCAGGAAGTTGCCCGCCAAGCCGCCCCCGGCGGGGCCGGGCGGACGCCCGGGAACCTGCTCGGGACCACCCTCGCGGCGCCACGCGCGGGCGGCCTCGGGACGCCGCTCCCCGGGCATCATGCCCGGTGGACCTCCTTCCCGCGGCGGGGGTCCCGCGGGAGGCTGTTGTGCCAGCAGCACCCCCGCGCCAAGAATGCCAAGCGCCAGTCCGAAGCCGATTCGCCTTGTCTTCATCATCCGAACTCCTCATCCTGAGGGCGGGCCCGGGGCACACCCCGAAGGCATCGCCCCGGAAACGCCCCAACCGCCTCCGCAACCGCCCCCGTCGGGCGGCGCCGGGGCACTTCATCCGCCAACGCGCAGACGCTCCGACTCGAAGTACACGTCAAACTCCAGTTCCAGCAACCCGTCCCACAGATCGTCCGCGGACGGCGAGCCTTCCGTGGCACCGTCGCCGTTCTGTTCCCCCTGCCCCGAAAGCTCCGCCAATGCTTCGGCGACCTCCAGGTCGATCAGGTCCAGGTCCACAACCGCCTTCGTCCATTCCGAAAACTCCGCCGCGGCCGGAGCCTGCGCCACTACCGGCGCGGGGCCTCCCGCCGGGCCGCGCAACAGCAGGGCCGCAACGACCCCGAATACCAGCACAGCCGCGGCGGCGGCAGACCAGAAGACACGTGGAAACACCAACCGCCGACTCGCGCGCCGCCGGGATGTCCCCGCCGCTGCCAGATCCAGGATCGCCCGGTCCAGTGCCGCAGGCGGCGCCTTCCCGACGCCGAGATCCAGCAACACCCCGTGAAACACAGCCAGGTCCCGGCAGGCCCTGCACCCCCGGAGATGCCCGGCCACGTCCGGAGACAGGTCTCCTCCGTGCTGGATGATGGCTCGTTCGGCTTGGTTGCAGTTCATGGCAACGACTCCATGGTCATCCCCGCGGGCCTATGTCACGTAGGCCCCGAGGCTTCGCCTCAACCCCTTCACCGCATAATGCATGCGCCCCAGCACCGTATTGATTCCCGTGCTCTGAATCGCCGCGATCTCGCGGAAGCTCACGCCCTGCTGGCGCAGCAGGAGCACTTCCCGTTGCGCCTCGGGAAGGTCCGCCGAGGCCCGCTCGACGGCCTGAATCAGCACCTCCCGATCCAGTTCCTCCCAGGGCGCCGATTCGTCCACAGCCGTGCGTTCGTTCACTTCTTCCATGGGGTTGCGGGTCTCCCGGCGTATGTGATCCACCACAAGGTTGTGGGCGATGCGGAACAGCCACGACACAAAACGCTGCTTGTCCCTGTAGCGCTCCAGGTTCTCCAGCACACGGATCCACACCTGCTGGAAGAGATCGTCCGCCAGTTGCGACTGCCCCGGTACCATCCGGTTGAGATAGGAGTAGAGGGGGAGTCGATAGCGGTTGTACAAGGCTTCGAACGCCTCCTGGTCGCCCCGGAGCCAGCCTTCGATCCATTCGTTGTCGGTGGTCGCGTCATGGTCCATTCCGGTCACCACACGGAAAACGCCGGTTGCCAAACTCTATTGTGCGTCCGACAGGGGAAAAACCGCGGCCGACACGGCACCGCCCCTCGGCAACGGCCCGGCCATGGTACCCGGCGCACAAGCCACTATAGTACAGCATACTCGATGGGTACTTCGGCCGGCCTGTTCGGCGGCGGCCGACGCGGGGCCGTGGCGCCCCGGGTCCGGCAGGCGATACCGGCGGCGGCCACGGTGGTTGCCCTGCCGGGAGCGGAAATGGGAATGGGCGGTTCCCGCCGCCGCTTGTCCCGGGATGTGAACGTCTCCGCTTCCCGCCCCCGCACCGCCGGGAACGGACAGCAGCACGTGGTGGCATGAAGATCCTCTTCGTCGGCGACATTGTGGGTCAGGGCGGGCGTCGGACCGTGGCCGAGTTCGTTCCCCGGCTGCGTGAAGAACTGGGCTGTGAGTTCTGCGTTGCGAACGGCGAGAACATGGCCGGCGGCGGTGGACTGACACGGCGCTGCCTGGACGAACTGGCGGGAGCCGGAATCGATGTCTTCACCGCCGGAGACCACGTCTGGGACCAGCGCGAGTTCGCGAACGAGATCGACAAGATCCCCAACGTCCTGCGCCCGGCCAATGTCTTCGCCGGGCAACCCGGGCGCGGGTTCGGTGTCTTCCCTGCGGCCAACGGGCTCTCCGTCGGTGTCGTCAGCCTCCTCGGACGCACCTTCATGAACTCCCTGGCGGACTGCCCCTTCCAGGCGGCCGACCGCATTCTCGCCGATATGGCCCGGGAGACTCCCATCATCGTCATCGACTTCCATGCCGAAGCCACCAGCGAGAAAACGGCCCTGGGCCGGTACCTGGACGGGCGCGTGAGTGCAGTTCTCGGCACGCACACACACGTGCCCACCGCCGACGAGGAGGTGTTCCCCGGTGGCACCGCATTCCAGTGCGATGTCGGCATGGTCGGGGCGCGGCGTTCCATCCTGGGCCGGGACGTCGCTCCCGTCCTGCAGCGGTTTTCGACCGGGATGCCGGCCCGGTTCACCGTGGCCGGGTCCACCATCCGGCTCTGTGCCACGGTGGTCACCGTCGGACCCGACGGGCGGGCAACCAATGTGCAGCGGCTGGTCCGGGAGACAGCGTGACGCCCTGCCTCCGGCCAGGCCCGAAGCGGCCGGACCCGAAGGGCCCCCCTGCCCCGCCGGCCAGGATGTGCGCTCCGTCTGGGAGCGGGGGGCGGGCGGGGGTGCATGGAGGACTGTGCGATGCGATGTCCGCGGTGCGGATGCCTGGATGACAAGGTGATGGAGACCCGTGTTCCCAAGGACGGCGAGGTCATTCGCCGGCGCCGGGAATGTCTCGCCTGTCAGTTCCGCTTCACCACCCGTGAATCGGTGGTTCCCGCCGAGTTCATCGTGGTCAAACGGGACGGGACCCGGGAGGATTTCAACCCCGAGAAACTCCGGGCCGGAATCCGCCGCGCCTGTTGGAAACGCTCCGTCAGCGAGGAACAGCTCGATGCCATGGTCGCGACGGTCCTGCGCGATATGCTGAACCATGACAGCCGCGAAGTCTCCAGCCGCGACATCGGCGAACGGGCCATGGAGGAACTGCAGAAGGTCGACGAAGTTGCCTACGTACGCTTCGCCTCTGTATACCGCAGCTTCTGCACCGTCGATGAATTCGTCAGCGAGGTCAAGAACCTCAGTGAACAACAGGCCGCGGCAGAGCCGGCTGCCCGACCGACCGCGCCCTGAGCAGACGCCGGGGATGAACCCCATCCCGCCCTGAGGGACGGGAAAGAACGTCGTCAACAACCCTGGACCGCCGCGCGCCCCGGAAACAGAGTGGTTGGGACCAGCCCGGGACCGCGGCGACGGTTGCCTGCCGCACCATGATCAAACTCTCCTCCAGAAACGCGATGGTCCTGGGCCCCGACGGCAAGGCCCGAACGATGGACCTGGATGCGCTGCGGGAGGATCTCCGCCGCAGCTTCCAGCGTTGCGGCATCCGGGAACCCTGGACCGCCGACCAGGTCGCCATGGTCGTCGAGGAACACGTGACGGAACGCGACAGGCACCCAACTCCCATCCTCTGCGAAGCCGACGTGCACGCCATCGTCATCTCCCTGCTCTGTGCCAACGGCTTCGCGGACGTGGGACAGGAATACCAACACCTGCACCGGGCGCAGACCCGCTGCGGACGGGCCGACGCCACCCTCACGGTCTGCGATGCCTCCCGCGTCCGACACATCCTGGCGACCTCGCTGCCCCTCGACGCCGAGGCCCTCGAACGGCTCGCCCAGGCCACCTCCGCGGCCCTCGCAGGGCTCGGACTGGAACGGGCAACCACCGAGCTCATCCGCCAGGTCGCCATTCACCTCGTCCACCGGGACGCCCACGCCGTGTCCCCCCCGGAACCTGCCGACCACGACGGCGTCTGGCTCCTCCCGCCCGGACAGTGGCCCGTAGACCTCGTTTCCTCCGAAACCGCCGGACTCGTCGCCCGCAAACACCTCGAACCGTTGCCCGTCTCCCGCGTCCTGCCGCGGGCCCGGGCCGTCCTCGACCTGGCCCGGGTGGCAGCCGCCCGGGCCCCGGAAGGGCTGACGGAGCTGGCGTTCCTGCCGGCCCTTCACCGCTGCGCCCGGGCTGCCGCCGAGCTGCTGGAAGCGACCACCCGTCTGGTCGCCGCCCGGACGCCCGGGCGCCGCCCCCTGCCGCCCCGGCTCCTGACCCGGGGATTCGAAACGGCCCTCGCGAGCCATTTCGTCCCCATGTGCCCCCGCAGTGCCGCCCTCCTGCGCTCGGAGGTGCAGCAAGTCCTGGCGGATGGTCTGCTGGCGACGTGCGGACCAGAGGCCATTCTCACCTTCTCCCAGGGGAGACCTCCCCGATGATGTCCCTCACCGAACTCGTCCGCACCCTCGACGAACGCCTCCCCGCTCCGGCCGGCCTGCACGACCCGTCCAACAACGGACTCCAGGTCGAAGGCACCCCCCAGGTCGAACGCGTTGCCTTCGGCGTCGACGCGTCCATCGCCCTCTTCCGGGAAGCCGCCGCCTGGGGCGCCCACGTCATCATGGTCCACCACGGCCTGAGTTGGGGAACCGGCTTCACACGCATCCTCGGTCCCGACGCCCAGCGCCTGAAGATTCTCCTGGAGAACAACATCAGCCTCTACGCCTCGCACATCCCCCTGGACTGCAACCCGCGCCTCGGCAACAACGCCGTCATCCTCCGCCGGCTCGGCCTCAAACCGGATGTGCCCTTCGGCGCCTACGCCGGCGTCCCCATCGGTTTCCAGGCCCCACTGCCCCGACCGATGACCCTGAAGCACCTGGCCCAGATCGTGAACAAAGCCCTGGAAACCTCCTGCCGCGTCCTTACGGCCAGGGAAAACCCCACCCTCCGAACCGTCGCAGTCGTGTCCGGGGGCGGCGCCGACATGGTCAGCCAATGCAGGGATGCAGGCATCGACTGTCTGATTACGGGGGAAATCGCCCACCAGAACGTCCACCCCGCCTGGGAAGCCGGCATCCCCATCCTCGCCGCGGGACACTACACCACCGAAACCTGGGGCCTCAAAACCGTGCTCCAGGAACTCGAACAGACTCTCCCCCTGGCCTGCCGGTTTATCGACCTCCCCACAGGATACTGAGACCCGGGGGATCGGGCGCCTGGAAGGCCGGGTTGTGTCCCGGCCGCAACGCCCCGGGGGGAATCGCCGGTCGACCTTCGACCAGGCTCAGGTTCTGCGAGAGACCGCCATACCCCCGAAAAAAAAGTCTTCAAAAAAAAACTAGCTTTTCTTGACGGATCGGCACACATATGTTATCCTTAGTGCAGGCTCGGATCACGGGAAGCCCGACCGGCAACGGGCTCACCCCGGAAGTGTGCGCGTCACAACCAGGAGAACTGCCATGAAAGGCCTCACCCGCAAGCAGCAGGAAATGCTCGACTTCATCGATCTGTTCATGCGCCGGGAGGGCATGGCGCCAACCGTCTACGAGATCGCCGACCACTTCGGCATCAAGCCGGCCACTGCCTTCGCCCACGTGCGTGCCCTGCAGCGCAAGGGCTACGTCACCCGCTCCTCCAAGGCCCGCAGCCTCAGCCTGGTCCGCACCGACAGCCCCCGGCACCTTTCCCTCACCCTGAGTGTGCCCGTCCTCGGACGCATCAGTGCCGGCGCCCCTCTCCTGGCCGAGGAACACGTCGAGGAGACGATCCAGTTCGATCCGACGCTCCTGCCTCACGGCACCGGCGGGCATCCCATCTTCGGCCTGCGCGTCTCCGGTGAGAGCATGCGCGACGCAGGCATCCTGGACGGGGACATCGTCGTGGCCCGGCAGACGTCGTCCGCTTCCATCGGCCAGGTTGTCGTTGCCCTGGTCGACAACGAAACCACCGTGAAGCACCTCTATATTCACAACGGCCAGATCGAGCTGCGCCCCGCCAACAAGACCTACCGCAGCCAGTTCTACGCCCCGGACCATGTCTTCATCCAGGGCGTCGTCATCGCCCTGCAGCGCACCTACAAGTAACCTCCCCCCGCCCCACGGGAGCCGGGTGCATCCCATCTTCCCGGCGTACCCGCGGTGCGATGCGGGAATAGGGTCCGCTTGGCTGCGGGGTGTTCTCCTGCGGCCCGGGGCGGTCCGGGTAGATCGGCCTCCGTTGGGTGGCCGGGGGGATGGTAGTTTGCCAATGTTGGAGTGACCGTATCGATGCACCGTCCTGTGACGTTCCTGTGCTTCGTTCTCCTGCTGGCCGCGTCGGGTCCCGGCTCACCCGCGGCGGATCCCGGCAACGTGCTGGAATCCCTCGCCATCCGTCGCCGCGAACTGGGCCTCCAACTGGTCGCAGAGAAGGCCCGGATCCTCCGGGAAGACCCCCAGGCAGCCGAGCTGCGCGAACGCATCGAGAGGCTCTACCTCCAACTCGACGAACTCGTTGCCTCGAACCCCGCCGTCCGCCGCCTCGAAGCGGAACTGCTGGAACTGGACCGTGCCACCCGGGCCGCCCGGGCCGGCGCCGGCCCCGCGCCGGCCGAGAAGGAGCCCCGCCAACCGTGATCAGCCGCCTCACCGGGACTCTGGTCCACCTCGACCCCACCGAGATTGTCCTCGATGTTCACGGCGTCGGGTATGCCGTCACCATCCCCCTCAGCAGCTTCGACCGCATGCCCCCGCAGGGGGCCACCGTCACCCTCTACACGCACCTCGCCGTGCGGGAAGACGCCTTCGTCCTCTATGGCTTCGTCACGCAGGAGGAGCGCGCCCTGTTCCGCATGCTCATGGGGGTTGTGACCGGCATCGGTCCCAGGATCGCGCTCAATGTGCTCAGTGCCATGCCCGTACGGACCTTTTGCGAGGCCGTCGCCGCCGCGGACCTCAAGGCCCTCAGCCGCATCAACGGCATCGGCAAACGTTCCGCCGAGCGCATGGTGGTCGAGCTGCGCGACCGCATCGCCGAGATCGCGCCCGAGGCCGCCTTCGCGAAGCCCGGCGCCGCGGAGTCCTGGTCCCGCGAAGCGCAGGATGCCGTCGCCGCACTGGAAACCCTCGGCTTCCGCAGCGACGCAGCCCGGCAAACGGTCAAACGGCTCTGCGCGGAAGCAGGCGCCGCGCCCCCGTCCACCGAAAGCCTCATCCGGA
>JAFGRS010000616.1 GCA_016935045.1 Lentisphaeria bacterium
GGATGCTGCGGGCTTTCGCGGGCGTCGAGTACAAGCTGGCCTGGATGTCGGGTGGGCCGGTGGGACCGAACGCGGCCTACCGCTCGGCGACGGCGGACCTGTGGCGCTATGCGCTCGAGAAAGGCACCGGGATCCGCGGCGGGGGGATCGATTTCCAGCACGTATTGTTCCAGGAACCTGCCTGGGGCAGCACCGTGGACCCGGAGGGGTACTGCGTCGTGGACGACCGGCACCCGACCATTGCGGAGGGACGATTCCGGGGGGACGAGAACGAGGAATACGGGCGCTACTGGGAGTGGCGTTTCGGCCCGGTCGCGGGCCATGACTACCGTCACCGCATCTGCTCCCTGAGGGGGCTCCAGATGCGGCAGAACTTCCAGATGGTGGCGCCGGCCACCCTGGAACGGAACCCCGAACTCAACCGCTATGTCCTGCTTACCCAGGGACGCCGCGCCGCGAACTCCCCGGATGCCTGGGCCTACCTCCGGGAATGCCGACCCCATCGGGGAGTCGTCAGGAACATCGAACGCTGGCTCCTGCAGCGCGATTTCCCCGGCAGCCTGACCGTCGCCGCTGAACGGGTGGACCGTGCCCGGCTTCCGAGCGACCCCGAGGGGATGTCCTTCGACTTCGACGCCCGCCGCACGGATGTGGCCGCAGGCCAGAACGGCATCCTGCTGCGCCTCGATCGGGCATTCTGGCCCACCCCCGGGCTGGCCGAGATCAAGGTGACGGCCGTGGACCGCGCGCCCTGCCGCTGGTGGGTGGCCTACACGGACGCCGCCGGCCGCAACCTCCGGACCCCGGCGGTCACGCACCCGGGCGACGGGGAACGCAAGACGACGACATTCCCGATTCCTAGCCTGGCGGCTGCGGGGGCGTTCCCTGCCGACGCGGGGTTTCGGCGTTGGGTCGAGGCCCTTCCGGACCCCTCCGTCAACCGGGTGGCGGACGGGCAGTTCCCGGCAACCGCCGAATCCTGGAGCATGCCGGAGTGCTACCACCTGGTTCCGGACCCGGAGGACCCAGGGGCCCACCGGGTCCTTTTCCGCTACCAGCGCTACGAGGACACGGTGCACATGGACCAGTTCCTCGATGTCCGCAGGGGGGTCACCTACCGGCTGACCGGCGACATCCGCAACGACGGCGCGGGGCTGCGTCCGGCGATCCGCGTGGCACGGATGGACTGGTCCACCCTCCTCTATCTCGAAGGTGCCGCGCAGGGAGAATGGGAGACGGTCTCGGGGTCCTTCACCGCCGACGAGGATGGCACGGTGCGGCTGCAGCTCTTCGGGCAGGGGCGGGGGAACCAGGCGCCCGGGATCGGGGGCGAGTCGGGGTTCCGCCGGCTGGCCGTCCACGCACTGCCCGCGACCGCGAGCCTGGCCGACAGGGCGATGGACTTCCGCCTCGAAACCGAGGGTCCGGGGGACCTCACCGTGACCCTGGTCCGGGTCATCAAGACAGGATTTCGTGAGCCATGAACGGAAACATCCTCCTCCTCCTGGTGGACCAGTGGCCGGCCTGGGCGTTCGGTTTCCGGGGCGGCGGCGTGGCCACGCCGGCCGTGGATGCCCTGGCGGCCTCGGGTACGGTCTTCGAGCACGCCTTCACCACCTGTCCCCTCTGCACACCGGCCCGAGCCGCCCTGCTGACCGGCCGCTGGGCGCACCAGACCGGCGTCATCGACAACTCGGCGGTGGGGTATTCGACCCAGGACACGCTTCCCCTCGAGGAGCAGACCTGGCTCGACGAGGCCGTCCGGCGGGGCTACCGGGTCGCCTACTTCGGCAAATGGCACCTGGGCCGCATCAACCCGGAACAACGGGGGGCGCATGCCTTCGACCCGGAGGTGGAGGCGCGGGCGCTGCCCTATGACCCCGCCACGAACCCCTACAGCTACGCGCGCATGGCGCGGCAGTACGCCGAGATGGGCGAACGGCACCTGCTGCGGGGGCGGGCGCCATTCTGGGGCGAACACCGCCTCTCGAAGGAGGATACGGCACCCTTTCCGGTGGCGGCGAAGGGCATCGCCTTCCTGCGCGAGTGGGCGGCCGGCGACCGCCGTCAACCCTTCTTCCTCACCGTGTCGTCCGCCCCGCCCCATTTCCCCCACCACCTCCCGCGCGAGTACGCGGAACTTGCGCAGGCCGCCCGGGAACAGATCGAACTCCCGGCCAACATGGTCGACGATTTCGCCGGGAAGCCCTGGTTCCAGGCCCGGCCCTGGTGGCCCTGCATGGACACCTCGGTCCTCAGCCCCGACGAGTGGCGCACCGTCCTGGCCTACAGCCAGGCCCACATCCGGATGACGGACGAGGCCCTGGGCAGAGTGACGGCGGAACTGGACCGCCTGGGACTGACCGACTCGACGACGGTCGTCTTCCTCGCGGACCACGGGGACATGGCCGGAGCGCACAACCGCTTCGACAAGGGTCCCTACTTCTACGAGGAGGTCTGGCGCATCCCGCTGATCGTCCGCTCTCCCGGCCAGGCGGCCGCGGTGCAGAAGACCTTCGTGTCGACGGTGGACGTGGGGACGACCCTGCGCTGCGCCGTGGGGGCGGAGTGGTCCCCCGAGAGGGCTCCCGCCGGGCGCGACCTGACGCCACTTCTGGGGACATCCCTCCGCCCACCGCAGTGGCCCCGGGAAGCCTTCGGCGTCTACGACCTCTACAATGGCATGAGCTTCGCCATCCGGGCCGTGCGGAACGAACGCTTCAAGTACGTCTGGAATGCCCAGGACGTCGATGAGTTGTACGACCTTGCGGAAGACCCCGCGGAACGACGCAACCGGGCCGGCGAACCGGCACTGGCAGCGGCACAGGCGGCCCTGCGCGGCCGCCTGTTGGCCTGGCTGGCCGAGGTCGGCGACCCGTTCCCGGATTTCCTGCGCGAGCTGCCCCCCGCGGGAACCGTCCTGGCCCTGGGCAGGCCGGGGCCCTAACAACGTCTCGGAAATGCTACATATCTCGTTGCAATGCAAGGACCATTGACCATGGACCATGGACCATGGACCATGGACCATGGACTCATCGAACGGCCAACGTCGAACATCCAACGCCGAACGCCCAACATCGAACGTCGAACGGGGAAACTGGGAATCCCGTGGATCCCATTCCGGTTCGGCAAGGCGTGCCGAACCGCCCTCCAGTGCCCAGCGCGTGCCCGCCGGACGGGATCGCGCACTCGAGGTCGAGCGCATCTCCATTGCGCCGGCGCGGTTCGTTGAGACGGTGCCTGTGAGGTACTTGGAGGCGGCGGTCTCCGCCGTAATCCTGAGTCGAGATACCGCCGGGAACGGCGTCACGAACAGGTTGCAGCACCAATCCCGGTGCGGGCGAGACCGATCCGGCGGGGCGTTTCGGGCACCGCCGGCAGACGCCCCCGGTGGAGTGGGCGGCAACGCCGGAGGAAAGGAACCATGACCCCACATCCCATCACGGACACCTCCGCCAGTCCCTTTGCCCGGTTGCGTACACTCGACCTGGACGCCAGGCGCTGGCGGGGGGGATTCTGGGACGACCGTTTCGGGCTGATTGCCACCGTGACGGTGCGCAGGCTATGGGAGCGCCTTGCGGACCCGGAGGCGGGTCACGTCCTTGCCAACTTCCGCATCGCTGCCGGCCGCGAGCAGGGGCAACCGCAGGGCACCTGGTGGCAGGATGCCTGGCTGTACAAGTGGATCGAGGCGGCGGCCTGCATCCATCGCCTGACCGGAGACGAATGGCTGTGGGGACGGATGGAGGAGGGCATCGAACTGATCGAGGCGGCCCAGGCGCCGGACGGATACATCTGGACGCACATTGCGGGCGCGGGGCGGAACCGGTTCGAGTACATCCGGCACCACGAGGTCTATGTCATGGGTCACCTCCTGACCGCGGCCGTGGTGCACCGGCGGATGACGGGTCGGGAGCACTTCCTGACCCTGGCGCGCCGTGTCGGTGACTTCCTCTGCATCACCCTGGGGCGACGCGTTCCGGAGTGCTTCGCGCATAATCCATCGGCCATCATGGGGCTGGTCGAACTCCACCGCGAAACGGGGAACCGGGAGTACCTCGCCTGTGCCCGCCGGATCGTGGACGCACGCGGCAGTACCCCCGCCCCCCGGGGAAAGGACCTGTGGCACCGTCCCCCGGGCATCGAGGGAACGGACCAGATCCAGGACCGCGTGCCGCTGCGCCGGGCGCGCGAGGTCGTCGGGCACAACGTCTTCTTCACGTATCTGTTCGCGGGTGCCGCGGATGTGTTCCTCGAAGAGGGCGACGCGTCCCTGCTCGCGAGTCTGGAACGCATGTGGGCGGATCTGACCCGGAACAAGATGAGCATCAACGGCGGCGTGAGCCCCATGGGAATCGGCCTCTCGATCCACCAGGACATCGTGGTGGAGGCGGTGGGACCGGCCCACTTCCTGCCCCATGCGGACGCCTACAACGAGACCTGCGGGCAGGTGGGCGCACTGCTCTGGGCCTGGCGGATGCTCTGCGCCCAACCCAGGGCCGAGTACGCCGACCTCATGGAACACGAGATGCTCAATGGAATTCTGCCGGGCATGGGGCTGGAGGGGACCAGCTTCTGGTACCGCAACCCCCTGGCTCGACCCAGCCCGGGCCGGGCCGGCAGCGGCCTCAACGACCTGCCCGCCCGCGAGGAACCCGGTCGCAACCGCATCTGCTGTCCGACCAACGTCCTGCGCACCGTGGCCCAATGGAGCGGCTATGCCTGCAGCGCGGACGACGACGGCATCTGGGTGCACCAATACGGAGCGGGAAGCATCGAGATCCGACTGCCCGATGGCCGCGAGATTGCCCTCCGGGAGGAAACGGATTACCCCTGGGACAGCCGCATCCGCTGGACCGTGGACCGGGCCCCGGAATCCCCACTGAACCTTCGCCTGCGGATCCCGGCCTGGGCCGAGGGGGCTTGGCTGCGGGCCGCCGATTCCCCGGCTCCCGAGCACCCGACCCCGGGGACCTATGCCGTGGTGACGCGTGCCTGGCACGCCGGGGAAACCCTCGAACTGGACCTGCCCATGCCGGTACGGCTGATCGAGGCCCATCCCGACGTCGAGTCGTGCCGCAACCAGGTGGCGGTGATGAGGGGTCCGGTTCTCTACTGCCTCGAATCCGCTGATCTGCCGGACGGCGTGGACCTGCGGGGCGTCTGCGTGCCCTCCGATGCGGTCTTCCGGCCAGGCGCGGCGGCCGATCTGGGTAGGGGGGTGGTGGCCCTCGATGGTCGTCTCCTCTGTCGCCCCGTGGGCGACTGGCAGGAGCGCCTGTACGGGCGCCTCGGGCCCCCTCCCACGCAGCCCGTGACGGTGCGTCTCATCCCCTACTTCGCCTGGGCCAATCGGGGGCCGTCGGCCATGTCCGTCTGGCTCCCCGTGGCCTGGCTCTCCGGCCCCTCCGCCGTCCCCGGGCGGAGCGTGGGTGCGGGGAGTGTCACCCCTTGAGCCCCGTCATCGAGATGCCGCGGATGAAGGTCTTCATGGCGAAGAAGAAGAGGACGATCAGGGGCAGGCTGACCACCGTCGAGGCTGCCATGAGCAGGTGCCAGGGCGTGCCGCCGTGTTCGGACGCGAAGGCCTGCAGGGAGAGCGAAAGGGTGAACTGGGCCTCGTGGTTGAGGTAGATCAGCGGCCCCAGAAAGTCCTTCCATGTCCCGAGAAACGTGAACAGGGCGATCATGGCGATGGCCGGCCGGGACAGGGGCACCACCACGTGCCAGAGGATTTCGAGTTCCGAGCAGCCGTCGATCCTGGCCGCATCGAGGAGATCCCTGGGCAGGCCGAGAAAGAACTGCCGCAACAGGAAGATGAAGAAGGCGCTGCCGAACCAGGACGAAACCCAGAGGGGCTTGAAGGTGCCGATCCAGCCCAGGTCGCGGTAGAGCAGGTAGACCGGGATCATCACCACGGGGAAGGGGATCATCATGGTGGCCAGGGTCAGACCGAACAGCAGCCGGTTGCCGCGAAAGTCGATGAAGGCAAAACCGTAGGCGATGACCATCGACGAGACGGTGATCCCGCACACCACCATCAGGCACAGAAACAGGGTGTTGCGCAGGCTGCGCAGAAAATGGA
>JAFGRS010000617.1 GCA_016935045.1 Lentisphaeria bacterium
CAGAGTCGTGGTGATGCGGCCGGACCCGAACAGGCTGCACACGGCATTGGCCAGCAGGGCGCGCCGGTGTTCGCTGGTCCGACCGATCTTGAAGGTATACTTGCGGTGCCGCATGCCGGTTATTCCTCTTTCTCCTGGAGCGCGAGTCTCAACGTCAGGATCTCCTTGACTTCGTCTTTCAGGGCCATGTCAAGGGAGAGACCCAGCTCGGAGAGCTTCGTCTTGATCTCCTGCAGTGACTTCTTGCCGAAGTTCCGGTACTTGAGCATCTCGGCTTCGCTGCGCGTCACCAGTTCCCCCAACACCCGAACCTGCGCCGTGTTCAGACAGTTGATGGCTCGGACACTGAGTTCCAGCTCGTTGACGCTCCGGCTCAGTTTCTCGAGCAACTCCTGGTCCTCGGCCGTCGTGATCTGCAGTGACGCCGGACGCGCCACCTCCTCCGCGGTCGTGAACACCGCCAGGTGCTCCCGCAGCAGTGACGCGGCCCGGTTCAGCGCGTCCTGGGGCGTGATGCGGCCGTCCGTCCAGATCTCCAAGTCCAGACGGTCGTAGTCCGTGCGCTGACCCACCCGGCAGGCCTGCACATCGTACCGTACCCGCTCCACCGGGCTGAACAGGCAATCCACCGGAATCACCCCGATGGGATGGTCCTCACGCTTGTTCTCCTCCGCCGGACGCCAACCCCTGCCCGACGAAACCTCCATCTCCATGCGGATCGGCCGGTCCTCGTCCAGGGTGCAGATCAGCAGATCCGGATTCAGGACCTTGGTCACCCCGTCTTCCCGGATCGCCGAGGCCTTTACGGGACCTTTCCTGTCGGCATACAACTCGATCGTGCGCGGGACCTCGCCGTGGCAGATGAGCCGCAGCTTCTTGATGTTCAGGGCGATCTCCGTCACGTCCTCCACCACGCCCGGGATCGTCGTGAACTCGTGCGCCACCCCGTCGATGCGGAGCGAGGCCACCGCCGCCCCCTCCATCGAGGAAAGCAGCACCCGACGCAGGGCGTTGCCCAGGGTATGCCCGAAACCGTTCTCCCACGGCTCGGCGACGAACTTCGCGTGGGTCGCGGTGGCCGTCGCGTCATCAATCTGCAGCTCGCTAGGCAGAGCAAAGCTCTCCAGACCAGGCATGCGTCATTCTCCTCGTTCTCACGGCCCTGTTCACTGCGTGTGCCCGCTGGCCGCGCAACACCGCGGCGGGGATCCCGGGCCCAGCCTGATCACACACGTCTCCGCTTCGGCGGCCGGCAGCCGTTGTGAGGCAGGGGCGTGATATCCTTGAGCAGGGAGATCTCCAGGCCGGCGGCCACCAGTCCGCGCACCGCCGACTCCCGGCCGGCGCCCGGACCGCGCAGGCGCACTTCCACCTCACGCATGCCGAAGGACACCGCCCGCCGCGCCGCCTCGGCGCCAATCTGCTGGGCAACGTAGGCCGTGCTCTTGCGGGAACCCTTGAAGCCAAGACGCCCGCCGCTGCACCAGGCCACGATGTTGCCGTGCATGTCCGAAATGGACACCTTCGTGTTGTTGAAGGTGGCGTCCACAAAGGCAATGCCGCTGGGAATATGGCGCTGCCCGCGCACACGGGTCCGCTTGGCAGCCTCCACCGCGCCGGTCTCCTCCGGCTGCGGCTGCGGCTCGGTACTGGCAGTCTCCAGAATCTCGTCAGGCATGGACGTCTGCTCTCCTGGCTGTACGACACCCTACGCGCCGGCGCAGGCCATGGTCACCACTCAACCGGACTTCGCCAGCTTACGGGCGGTTCTGTCACGAATGGCGCCGACGGTCTTCTTGGCGCCCTTCCGGGTACGTGCGTTCGTCTTCGTGCGCTGGCCCCGCGCCGGCAGACCGCGCCGGTGACGCAATCCCCGGTACGACCCGATCGCGATCAGGCGGCGGATGTTCTGCGCCACCTGCCGGCGCAGGTCCCCCTCCACCATGTACTGGTCCTGCAGAATCTGCGTGATGCTGCCGATGTCGCTCTCCGTCAACTCGGAGGCACGCACCGACGGCTCGATCCGCGCCCGCAGGCAGATCTCGCGAGCCCGGGCCGGGCCAATCCCGTAGATGTAGCGCAGAGCCACATCCGCGCGCTTGTTGTTCGGGATGTCAACACCTAAAATCCTGGGCATGGTCTGCTCTTCCTAAACCACGTGCGGGTCCGCTGCCTCGCGCCCCGGAAGCGACGCCCCTGCGCCAGTCCCGGGACCCGTCGCGCCCGACTCAGCCCTGACGCTGCTTGTGGCGAACGTTCTTACAGATGACACGAACCGTGCCGCTGCGCTTGACGACACGGCAGCTGTTGCAGATTCGCTTGACGCTGGCTCTGACTTTCATGCGCACTGTCTCGCTGCAGAAATGACCGGCTTCACCGGGACACACCACATCGATCCTGCCCCATGCCGTACGCCGGCATAGGGGGGAACCCCAACACCAATCCTGTCCCGGCGCGGGAAAACAAACGGATACTATACCAACCGTACGGACCCCGTCAAGACGACCACAACGAATTCTCGCCCGCTTCCGCTTCCGTACCTTTCCTCCCGGCCAGACGCGCGCCCGCAGCCGCCGCGGGATGAGCCGTCGCCGGATGCGCCCCGGAGGTCCCGGTCTCGTCGGCACCTGCCGCCCTGGGGCCCTGGCGCCTATTTCTTCCGGTAGGTAATGCGTCCTTTGCTGAGGTCGTAGGGGGAGATCTCGACGATCACCTCGTCGCCGGGCAGGATCCGAATGAAGTGCAGGCGCATCTTGCCGCTGATGTGCGCCAGGATCTCGTGGCCATTCTCCAGGCGAACACGGAACATCGTATTCGGCAGCAGCTCCTTGACGACGCCTTCTACTCGGATGCAGTCCTTGGCCACGTGAGAATCTCCGCTTTGCCCCGCGTGATGAGCACCATGTGTTCGACGTGAGCGGCCAGACCGCCATCCGCCGTTCGGACCGTCCAACGGTCCTGCGGGTCGATTTCGACCCGGTGTGACCCGGTGTTCACCATGGGCTCGATGGCAAGCACCATGCCGGGCGCCAGTTGCGGGCCGGGTCTGCGCTGGGCGAAGTTTGGAATCTCCGGAGGTTCGTGCAGCGCGCAACCACAACCATGCCCGACAAAATCCCGCACGGCAGTGAAGCCATACCGTCTCACCACCGCCTCGACGGCTCGCGAGATGTCGTTAACATAGTTTCCCGCCACCGCTTTTTCTATTCCCGCCGCCAAGGCTTCTCCCGCGGCAGCCAGGAGGCTGGCGGCGGCGCCGACAGGCGGGCCGCCGGCACACACGGTCCGGGCGGTGTCGCCGATGAAGCCGTCGAGCTGGACGCCCACATCCATGCTCACCAGGTCGCCGGGAGCGATGACGCGGTCCGCCCGGCCGATGCCGTGGATCACCTCCTCGTTGACGGAAACACAGATGGTGCCGGGGAACCCATGGTACCCGAGGAACGCACTGCGCCCGCCCTCGCGGGCGATGCAGTCGGCTGCCAGGCGGTCGAGTTCCAGGGTGGACATGCCGGGCCGGACGGCGCGCACCAGAGCCTCCAGAACGGTGGCGGTGGCAGCCGCGGCACGGCGAATGCCCTCGATCTCCCGGGGGCTGTGGATGACGACCTGCCTGCCTGTCATGACCCCTTCCCGTCGCGCTCTGCCGAAAGGACGCCGAGGCCCAGGGCCACACAGGCATCCCGGTGCACCACCTCCCGGGCGCGTCCCGCGTCCACCCGGACCACGACGCCGCGCCGCGCGTAGAAGGCCACCAGGGGAGCGGTCTGTTCCTCGTAGACGGCCAGGCGCTCCAGGGCGGTGGCCTCCATGTCGTCCGGCCGTTGCCGCAGCTCGGCGCCGCAGCGGTCGCAGACACCGTCGCGCCCGGGGGGCTGGAAGATCACATTGAACACGGTCCGGCACTGGCTGCACACCCGGCGGGCGGTCAGCCGGCGGACCAGCAGGTCCCTGTCGGCCTCGAGCAGCAACACCCGGTCCAGAGCCATGCCGCCGGAGGCCAACATCCGGTCGAAGAGTTCGGCCTGCCGGACCGTCCTGGGAAAACCGTCCAGCAGGCTGCCCGCCTGCCGCACGGTGTCCTGTCCCAGGCGCCCGGCCACGATGGCCGTCACCACGTCGTCGGGCACCAGGGCTCCGCTTTCCATGCAGGCGGAGACGCGGCGACCCAGCTCCGTGCCCTGCCGGATCTCCTCCCGGAGGATGTCCCCCGTCGAGATGTGAGCGAACCCGAACGCGGCGCAAAGGGACTCCGCCAGTGTCCCCTTCCCGGCCCCAGGCGGGCCCAGCAGTACCACGATGGCCACGGCTCATCCTCCATGTTGCGCAACCCGTGGGCTTCCCGGCCGGAGGCCCTGCCCGAAGAGACGGCATGACGACCGCGACCCGGCCCAGACATGCCCGCTACTCTACCCGGCGGCAGGAACGGCGTCAACAGCCCGGAGGCCGGGCGGGGGAATGCCTCAGTGAAAACAGGCAAGGACTCGGGAACCGGCTCCGCAGGAGCTTCGCCCTCCAGGGGAACCGGCTCAGCAGGAGCTTCGCCCTCCAGGGAATCTCGCGAGCATCCCGGTGTTGTTGGCGGCAGACTTCACGGAGGCCTTACGCCCTGCCTTCGGCCGGGCTGGCATTTCGGGGCGGATGCGGTAGACTGAAGCCTGTCCGGCAAGGGTCTGGCGGGCGCCGTCGAGACCGGAACGCCTCCATCGGGCTTGTCTCGGGGGAGCGGCACGGGTGTGGCGGAATCGTACGCAACCGGGAGCACGTCATGAGCACGAAGGTCAAGGTCGGGATCATCGGGGTCGGGACCATCGGATCGGTCCACGCGGACGCCTACGCCAAGGTGGGCGACGCCGAGCTTGTCGCGTTGTGTGACATCCTGCCCGACCGCCTCGGGGAGAAGGGCAAGCGCCACGGGGTGGCGCGCCGGTACGAGAACTACCACGACCTCCTCGCCAGCGCCGACATCGAGGCGGTCAGCATCTGCGTACCCAACCGCCTGCACGCTCCCATCGCCATCGACGCCCTCCAGGCCGGCAAACACGTCCTCCTCGAGAAACCCATGGCCCTGAACCAGGACCAGGGACGCGCCATCTGCGCCGCCCGGGACGCCGCCGGCCGCGTGCTCCAGATGGGCATGGTCCGGCGCCAGTCCCCGGATGCGGAACGGATCAAGAAGCTCGTCGACGAGGGACGCCTCGGGGACATCTACCAGATTCGCATCCGTCTGATCCGCAGGCGCGGCATCCCCGGGATGGGAGGCTGGTTCACCACCAAGGCCGAGTCCGGCGGCGGCGGTCTCATCGACATCGGCGTGCACTTCTTCGACCTGGCCATGTGGACCACGGGGCTGTGGAACCCCACCCGTGTCAGCGCCAAGGTCTACGCGAAATTCGGTTCGCCCATGGAGGACTACCACTACGTCAACATGTGGGCCGGCCCCCCGAACTATGCCGGCACCTTCGACGTGGACGATTATGCCGCCGGCCTGGTGCGCTTCGGCAACCAGGCCACCATGAGCTTCGAAGTGGCCTGGGCCGCCAACGCCCAGGACGAACAGATGCTCGAGATCCTCGGCACCAAGGGAGGCCTGAAACTGGGCGGCGACATGGTGCTGCTGACCGAGGTGGACGACCTCCTCGCCGATGTGAAGCTGAACTTCGCCAAGGAGGGAGGCGGGTTCCCGCAGCAGCTGGCGAAGTTCGTGGCCGCGGTCCAGGGCAAGGCACCCCCTCCGGCCACCGGGGAGCAGGGCGTGATCGCCATGCGCCTGATCGACGCCATCTACGCCTCGAGCGCGGCGGACGCGGAGGTCGAGGTCTGACGGGACCCCCGGAGCAGGGAGCGTGGCGCTCGCGAACGGGAATACGGTGACGTTGGTGGGAGCACCGGCGGAGGCAGCGTGCACCCGGGCCGGCGGTGCCCATGCCCGCGGCGGTCCTGGCCCGCCGGTCCGGGTGTGGGGGGCCCCGCCGCCGCCCCATCCCGCAGGAACCGGGCGTCTTCGGCGCCGCCCCCTGCCGGACGGTCCCGGGCGCGCTGCTCCTGCGCGTGGCCCTCGGGGGCAGTCCGCGCCTGTCACCCGCGACCGGAAGGGTCGCGCGCCGGGGTGGGGCAGGGGACGCGACCGAGGCGGCCGCGATGGTATTCGAGGAAGGCAGCGTACCCCTCTTCGCCCATGTAGCGCGCCAGCAGCCTGCCGTCCGACCGGGTGAGGTCGATCAGCACCAGGGCATCGAGCACGTTGCTGAAGGCGGGGTCCCGGTTGAAGGCAAGGATGCGTCCCCCGAGGCGGAGGTACTGCCGAAGCAGGATCGGGATGCCCTTGCCGTCGTTCTCGATGGCGGCCACCAGCGCCGACACGTCATCGAGGGTCTTGACCACACGGCGCGTCAACTGCATCTCATAGCTCTTGCGGTACAGGCTGCGGAAGGGCGTGCGCGGGCGGATCCGCACCCCGAGGCGGGTATCCCGCCCCCCTGCCTTCGCGAAGGAGACGATCAGCTGCTGCGAGAGGCCGTGGTAGTCGCTGCTGATGCTGACGGGTCCGAACAG
>JAFGRS010000618.1 GCA_016935045.1 Lentisphaeria bacterium
GTGACCGGAAAACGGGTCTGGACGGCGCCTCTGCAAGGGCGTGTATTCCGGACCGCGCTGCCGCGGCCGTGACCGGAAAACGGTTGGGTCTTCCCGGGTGGGGGTGATCCGCCGGCCCGGGTCTACCGGGGGTCCCGGTCGTCGGGTTTCGATGCCAGGAGGAGGTAGAATCCGGGTTCGTCGAGGGAGAGTTCGAGGGACAACCCGGCCGCGGCCAGGTAGCGTCTCATGTCCGCCGCTCCGGGCAGCATGTCGTGCATCACGGCTTCGTGTTTGCGGTGGTGTTGGTTGAGTTCCGCGGAGGACATCAGATGGGCGACGGCGAGTTTTCCTCCGGGCCGGAGCACGCGGCTGAGCCTCTGCACGGCCTCGGCCTTGTGTTCGAAGTGCGGAAAGCAGGCGAAGCAGATCGCGACATCGATGCTTGCCGGCTGGATGTCCATTGCCATCACGTCGGCGACGAGGAAGGCGATTCTGGGGTCGGCGTGGAGTCTGCGGTTCACTGCGATCATCTGTTCGGCGCAGTCCACTTCCGTGAGGCGTCCGCGGTCCGAGAGCCGTTCCAGGATGTAGGGGACGAGGATGCCGCTGCCGCAGCCGACGTCGAGCACGGACCCGTCCGGGGGGAGGGGAACGAGTCCGAAGAGGCGCTGGAACTCGGCGTCGAAGCGGGTGTACTGACCCGATTCCGGGTCCTTGTACCACATATCGAGCCACTGCTCGGCGCGTTCGTTGAAGAACTGGCGATGGGCCTGGTGGTGGTTCGGGGCGGAGTCTGCGTTCATGGGGTTTCCTGGCTGGCCGGGGTCTGCCGGCGTTTGGGTGAAAAGAGGAACGCGAGGAGGAATACCGTCGAGGATGCCAGCACGATCACGGCGCCGGTCGGCACGTTGAGCAGGTAGGAGACGAGCAACCCGGCGAAGCAGGATGCCACGCCGAACAGGGCCGCGAGCAGGAACATCGTCGGCAGCCGGTAGGTGAGCTGGTAGGCAGCGCTGGCGGGGTTGACCAGAAGCGAGAAGATCAGCAGCCCCCCGACGATGTCCAGGCTGGCGCTGACGATCAACCCGGACACGAAGATGATGCCGTAGTGAAACAGGTCTGCGGCGATGCCGCTGGCCGCCGCGATCTCCCGGTGGAAGAGCACCGCCGCAATCTCCTTGAAGAAGACCGTCAGCAACAGGACGGTCAGCGCGAAGATGATGCCCAGGAGCCAGACCTCGCGTCGGGAAATGGTCAGGATGCTGCCCCAGATCAGGTTCAGCGCCTCGGTCTTCGGACCGGGGATGCGGGTGAGGAGCAGGAACGCAAGGCCCATGGTGGCCGAGAACACGATCCCGAGGATGACGTTGGCGCTGGCGCCGGCCCTGTCGGCCACCGGTCCGATGAGTACGCCCGAGATGGCGCAGGCGGCGATGGCGCCGAGGAGTGGGTCGAAGCCGCACAGGAGTCCCGCGATGGCCCCGAGCAGGGCGGAGTGGGACATGCTGATGCCGAGGAACGGGATGTCCATCAGGGTCACGCACACGCCCAGGATGGACAGGCTGGCGCCTCCGAAGAGGCAGGCCAGGGCGGCATTCCGCATGAAGCCAAGCTGGAGCCACTCGATCACGGTTCCTCCGCCTGGGACTCGGCCAGACGCAGTTCCCGGAGCACGCGGGGGGCGTTCTGGCGGTAGATATGGCGCAGATTGGCGGCACGGAGCAATCCCCGGAAGTCAGCGTCGAACACCAGGGCGCCCCGGTCGACGACCAGGGCGCGCGTACAGGCCCGCGGCAGCGCTTCGATGTCGTGCATGACCAGGAGCATGGTGAGGGCCCGGTCCCGGTGGATGCGTGCCAGCAGGTCGAGGCACTCGCAGCGGGCGCCGAGGTCGAGGCTGCTGGTGGGCTCGTCGAGCAGCATGAGATCGGGTTCCTGGCAGAGTGCCCGGGCGATCTGCGCCTTCTGGCGTTCGCCGCCGGAGAGGTGGCCGAAGGGTCGGTCCGCGAGGTGGGCAATGCCGATGGCGTCGAGGGATGCGGCGATGGCGGCGCGGTCGTCTCTGCCGAGTCTCCTCCCCGGTCCGGTCCGGGCGCAGCGCCCGATGGCCACGACGTCGCGCACACTCAGGGGCAGCCGCACATCCACCGCGGGAGACTGGGGCACATAGCCGATGCGCCGGCGCAGGGCTCGCAGGGCGCCCGGCGCCACGGGCTGACCGAACACGCGGACATCTCCCGCCGCCGGTCGCACGAAGCCGAGCAGCAGGCGCAGGATGGTTGTCTTGCCGGAGCCATTGGCCCCCGCCAGGGCCACGAAATCCCCCGGCCGCAGTTCGAGGGACACGTCCCGGAGGGCGGGATGTCGCCCGAAGCGGACACTCACACGGGAGAGGGATGCCACAGGATCCGCGCTGTTCATGGTGTGGCCGCGGGTTGTCCCGGGACCCCAAGCAAGGCGCTGTAATTCCGTTCCAACGCCGCCAGGTATCCCTGCCGTCCGGGGGCGTCCGGAGGGAAGTTCGTCAACAGCACCAGCGGCACGCCGAGTTCGGTGGCGAGCGTCCGTCCCACCTTGCCACTGCTTTGGCGGTTGTCGATCACCATGGCGATGCCCGCCCGGCGGGCGGGCAGGACGATGTCCGCAAGTCCCCTCGCGGAGAGGTCTTCGTCGCGCGGAAACGCCGCGAGCACATCCAGCCCCAGCGCCTCGACCAAATCGCGGTTCATCACCGAACAGAGCACCCGCCTTCCCTGCCGGCGCGCCTGCTCGGGCGCCTGTTGGCGGAGGAGTGCGTCGAGGTCGTGGAGATAGGCATCGAGGTGCGCCCGAAAGGTATCTTCGAGGCCCGGCCGGGAGGCGCACAGCAGGTCCGCAACGGCCTTGGCGCCGGCCCGGTGGATCTCGGGGACCATCCAGTTTCCGGGCACGGGGACCGTGGTTACCGCGATCGTGGGATGGCCGGCGCGCACGTCCTCGAGGAAACGTTCGAACCCGTGGGCGAGGATGAGGTCGGCACGCCCGAGGGCCTCGGCGTCCCGGGGGGCGAGGTCGAAATGACCCGGGCACATGCCGAAGGGCACGATGGCGGTGACGTCCACATGGTCTCGGCCGATGGTGCGGACCACGCAGCTGAGGTGTGTCGTCGTGCAGGTCACCCGCAGCGGTCCGTCCGCCGCGGGCAGCCAGGGGAGGGGCAGAAGCAGCGCCAGTGCCCGGGTCCACCCCATGCGGGAGCGGTTCGCATGCATGCGGTTCAGAACTCCACCTTCAGGCCGCCGTGCAGGCAGAAGCCAGGCATCGGGTAGCCGGGGATTTCCTCATAGTCCGTGTCGAGGAGA
>JAFGRS010000619.1 GCA_016935045.1 Lentisphaeria bacterium
GACATGACGTCCTACTGCATCGTCACCGGCCAGATGCCGCACCTGACGCCGCACTGGCCCGTGGAGCCGCATGAGTTCCCGGGGCACGGGGGGTTCGAGGAATGGTCCCCCGGCGGGCCCGTCGGCTGGGAGCACGTGCGGGGTTGGCGTGAGCGCGCGTACGCGGGAATCCCACGCCAGGATCAGGACATCCGGCATTCGGGCGCCGGCAGCCTGCGGATCGAGAGCGGCGTGGCGAGCGAGATTACGCAGGTCTCGCGGAACCTGTCGATCGGTCCCGCCGGCCTGCGTCCCGGCGGGACGTACCGGTTTTCGGCGTGGTGTCGCACCGAACGTCTCGACACACCGGCCGCCATCCGGATTGCGGCCCTGACGCGGGAGCTCGAAGGCCGGGGTTCCTGGCAGCTGCCCTTTCCGGCGGCGGGCGACTGGCAGGAGGTGTCGTCCCATGTCCAGGTCCCTGCCGAGGGAGCCGACCTGCTGCGGGTGATGATCCACGTCGAGGGCCCGTGCCGCGTTTGGGTCGACGACTTCCGGGTCGCCGAAGTGGATGCCCAGGGCACCGCGCGGCCGATCGTCCACGACGGCCTGCACCCCCAGCACGACCTCTACACACAGTGGGTCGCCCTGTACCACGGGGAGGGCCGCCCCTACCTGCAGTTCGGGGAGGCAATTCCGCCCCCCGCCGTGGAGCCCGCCGGGGCAATCCGGATCGGCGCCTTCCGGGCGCCGGACGGCAGCGAGGCCGCGATCGCCGTGAACCCTGCCGACAGCCCCAGGTCCGTTACGCTGCGTTGGGGCGGACCACCGCGACGCCTCGACCTGGCCCCTCTCGAAGCGAGACTCCTGCCGCGTTGACGAGGAGGAACGGAATGACTGTGAAGCAGGTCTTTCTGAGGGGCGTCGCTCTTCCGGCCGTGCTCTTTGCCGGCGCTCCCGGAGTTGGTCGACATGCTTGCGCGCGGCCCCTCCGAGGACGATCCGCGGGGGATGGAACAGCGGTACCTGTGCTTTGCCCTCTTCCAGGCACGGGGGGGGGATGCTGAGCGGTTCGCTCGAGGGCGTTGACCGCGACGCACTGCGCAGAGCGGTGGCGGCCGGTCTCAGGAACGAGAATGGACGTGCCCGGGGCGCGGTGGGGGCGATCTATGGGCAGTTGACGTACGAGGAGATCCGGCCCTCCGTGCCTGGCCATCCGCGGAGGAAGGCTTTGCCCCGGCAAAGACTCTTCGGGTCGTATGAAAGAGACAAGGAGTCCATGCGATGCGGATTCGCTTCTGCCTGGCGTGTCTTCGAGGGTGCCTCGTCTGGTGGGGCACTGCCAGCGTCCAGCACAGCCTGGCGCAGATGCCGCGTGCGGATGTGGTCGAGGTCCCGGCGGTGGGGGAGGGCCTCTGTGTCAGCAATGTCTTCCAAAGCGGCATGGTCCTGCAGCGTGACAGGCCGCTCCGGGTCTGGGGCTGGGCCGATCCGGGCGAGCAGGTCACCGTTCTCTTCGCGGGGCAGCAGGTCACGGCCTCGGCCGGCCAGAATCGGGCCTGGCGAGTTACGCTCGAACCGGTCCCGATCACCAGGTCTCCCCATACCCTGACCGTGAAGGGCAGCCAAGGGACACTGACGCTGACCGACATCCTGGTCGGCGATGTCTGGCTCCTCGGCGGCCAGAGCAACATGGAATTCCCGTTGTCCAACATGGAAAACGGCACCCTCGAGATCGTGTCCGCCCATTACCGGGACATCCGGATCCTGACCGTCCCGGCGCAGAATGGACCGGATTACCGACAGGGCTTCCCGCGTCTTCACGAATGGAGCGACTGGTCGAAGCGCCACTTCCGCAAGGGGGACTGGGACGTGTGCTCGCCCGAGACCGCCCGGGAGCTGTCGGCAATCGGGTATGTGTTTGCCCGTCGGATCCACATGGCGTCGCAGGTGCCCATCGGCGTGATCGACGTGTCGCGCGGCGGTACGACCCTGGAGACGTGGACGCCGGATGCAGTCCTCCGGGAGATCGACACGCCGGAGGTCAGGGCCAAGCTCGCGGAGTGGGACGCGAAGGTCGCCCAGTTCGACCCGCGGCAGGACCTCGAGGACCGGATCGTGCGTCACCGAGAGTGGGTGGCCCGCATGAAGAACGAGGGCCAGGAGATCCCCGCGGACAGAACCGTGCCGTCCGACCTGCGGCCCGGTCCCGCCATGGACCCGAACCGTCCCGGGAACTGCTACGCGAGCATGATCGCTCCGCTTGCCGGTCTGGCCGTAAAGGGGGCCATCTGGCACCAGGGCTACAACAACTGCTTTGACGGATCACGGGGCGCGGACATGTACTACCGGATCTTCCCCAAGATGATCGCGGCGTGGCGCGAAGCCTTCGAGGCGCCCGACATGCCCTTCGGCATTCTCTCGCTCTGCACCCAGGGCAGCCGCCAGACGCGGGACGACTACGGCGAGCACATGATCGATGCCGGCCCGTACATCCGCGAGGCACAGTACAAGACATTCCTCGACCTCCTCAGGGCAGGCGACACGAACATCGGTTTTGCCAGTACCTACGATCTGCGGCGCAGGTGGTACCATCCCCAGCTCAAGATCCCCGCCGGCGAGAGGATCGCGCGCTGGGCCCTGGCCACGCAGTACGGTTTCGAGAAGGAGATTCGCTGGAAGCCGCCCATGATCGAGAGGGTGAAGGTCGAAGACGGCAGGATCCTGCTTCACCTGGACGAGCCGGCGTCCAACGTGGACGACGGCGGGCCGATCGAGGGCTTCGCCGTCGCGGGTGAGAACGGGAAGTTCCATCCGGCGCAGGCAACCCATGCGCTGGTCGGCGAAGACACACGCGGCCAGCCGCGTCGAGACACCCGGGTGCTTGTGCTCGAGAGCCCCATGGTCCCCAGACCGGTCCATTTCCGCTATGCCTGGGCACGCAACCCCCTCGGCAATCTGCAGGCCGTCGGCCATACGGATGTGCCGTTCGCTACCCAGCGCAGCGACACGTGGTCCCTTACGGACACCTACGAGGCGTTCACCGGTAAGAGCGGCACCTCGCCCGGAACGCTGGACCGCGGCGAGCGCGGAGAGTTGATCAAGGCCCTGCGCGCGGAGGACCTGAAACGGCGTCTCGCGGAGGCTGCGGCGCTCATCGCCAACGCCCAAGAGGAGAGCAAGCCCTGACGGCCTCCGCGGCCCGGCCGGCGGTCGGCGGCGACAGGAACCGGCTGCGAGGGAAGCTCCGGAGCTCTACGCGCAATGTCCCTTCCCTCAGATACTTCTGCTGCCAGTACACGGTCGCTTCCGGCGTGCATTGGATAACCCCGTGACACGGTTCCCGCCCTATCGCTCGTGTCCGGCGCCATGGTCGGACCACCCGTGGGGTGCCGGTGCGTCCCGTCCTCCTCGCGAGGGGGCCGGGCTTCTGCCTGCCTCCGGCTCACGTCCCTGGTGCACCCTTCAGAATGTAGAGGTTACTCCCATCAGAACGGCGGCGTGGGAAGCGTGCGGATCCTCCGTCCGCTCCATTTCCTCCACCAGACGCCCCGCCAAGTCTCGCCGGAGACCCTGCACCCCGGGTTCGTCCACGATGTTGTGCAGTTCGTACGGATCGGCTTGCAGGTCGTAGACCTCGTCGAAGTCCCCCGGGTTGAAGACGTACTTCCAGCGCCCGGTATGAAGCATCCGCTGGAGGTACATGCCTCTGCGGTCGAAGCCGTTGAAGTGCCCGACGATACAGTCACGGAACGTGGCTCGATGATCGTCATGCACAGCGGCCAGGCTGACCGCGTGACGGTCCCGGGGGCTCTCGACACCCAGCAGATCCAGCGTCGTGGCGAAGAGGTCCATGTTGGTGGCCAGGGAATCGGTGCACGCTCCGGCATGGGCGCCGTCGGCGAAGCGCGTGAGCAGAGGCACGCGATAGGTCTCCTCGAACATGTACGGCCCCTTGTCGAACTGCCCGCCGTGGCATCCCAGCGTGTCCCCGTGGTCGGCCGTGAACAGCACGGTCGTGTTTTCCGCCAGTCCCAGCGCCTCCAATTCGTCGAGAATCCGGCCGATCTGGGTGTCGATCATGCTCAGGAAATCGTGGTGCCGCGCCACCGTGCGTCGCCAGGTCTCCCAGTCCGTCCCCGAGAAGTTGGGATTGAGGCAGTCGCGGTAGCGCCGCTGAATCCGGGGTTTCCCGGACAGGTCATCGCGGAAATTGGGCCACGGATCGACGGTGGCCGGATCGTGCATCCCCGCAAACTCCGCATTGGGCAGCGCGGGGTGATGGGGACCCCAGAACGAGGCCGTGAGGAAGAAGCGGTCGCTGCCCATCTCCCGCAGCAGATCGATGGCCCGGGAGGCGACGAACCCGGCCGGCGTCCGCTCCGTGGGGAGATCCACAATGCCGTCGAAGCCGTAGGGCGGCGGCATGGTCGTGTCCACGACGCCGTTGGGCGTGTGGTAGTCCCGCACGACCACGGCGCGCTGTCCCGGGTGGCCCTGAGCCTTCAGCCATTGGTCGTACTCCGGGACGTAGCCCGGCAGGCCGAATCCCGCCACCTCCGTACCCTCGAACCCGTGGGCGCGCGGACCGGGCTGGTCGATATGCCACTTGCCTGCATAGCCGCACCGAACCCCGTGCTGCCGCAGGATCGTCCCGAGGAGCGTGACCCCCTCCGCCAGATGCGTCCGACCGTACAGCTCGGGCGTGGTGTTGTAGAGCATCCCGTGCCGGTGCGAAAGCAGCCCGGAGAACATGGAGGCGCGGGCCGGGCTGCAGATCGAGATGGTGGTGTATCCACGGTCGAAGCGAATGCCGCCGTTCGCGATACGGTCGATGTTCGGCGTCCGGGCCACGGGGCTGCCGTAGCAGCCGATGGCGTCGGCGCGGACCTGGTCCAGCAGAAGGAGAAGCACGTTTGCGGTTCCGGTCACCATGGCGAGTCTTCCTCTTCCAGCCAACTCCGTCTTGGGCGCACCGCATGGATCTCGTGGCTCACATCCTCCCCGCCCAGGGCCCGCAGCGCCACATCTGCCGCCTTAAGACCCACGGTTTGGGCACGCTGCAAGGCCATCAGCAACGGGGCTTGCACCACTGCCCGCGCCGCGCCGTGCCCCCAACCCTCCCGCGGCCGGTCGAAACCCGCCAGAACCACGTCGCTCGGATGCGACAGCCCAAGATCGGCCAGAATCTCGAACACGGGAGCAAAACGGAAAAAGCTGTCCGCAACAATGGCGTCCGGACGGTCGCCGGAAGAAAAGACCCCCCGGACGGCATCCGCGAACTCCGAGGCAACGTCCCGCGCCCACAGAACAGAATCCTGCCCGGGCGCCAACCCCGCCTCCTCCAGCCCGTCGCAGTAGCCGCGGTAGCGGTCCTGGATCGCCGCGTTCTGGGGATCGCCACCGAGAAAAAGGACCCGCCGGCAACCGTGACCAACCAGGGCCCTGGTGATCTCCCGGGCCCCCCAGACGTTGTCCGTCGTGACCCGGGCCGCCGGGACGGACGACAGGTACGTGTCGACAAACACCAGGGGCACGGCGGCATGGGCGCAGAGATCCCCCAGCTTGGCCGACAGATCGCTGCAGGGCAGGGGCGACAGCAGCAGAGCGTCGACCCGGCGCGCCAGGAGACGTTCGACCAGCTCCACCTCGCGACCCTCACGCCGGCGGTGAGCGTTCGCCAGACATAGCATGTAACCGGAAGCGCTGAGGCGTTCCTCGACACCCGCCAGCAGACGAAGGAAGTAGGACTGCTCGAGGTGGGGCAGCAGCAGACCGACGGTCTGTGTGCGCCCCGATTGCAGCTGGCGACCCAACGGATCGGGCCTGCCACGCTCCGCCCGCAGACTGGCCTGCACCCGTGCGGCCAGATCCGGGTGGATGCGCTTCTCCTGCCACTTGCCGTGGTATACGTACGATACCGTGGCCGCAGACACGCCCAGTTCCCTGGCGATCGCCGATAACGTCTTCATCCGTCCAACACCTTGCTTAATCGTTTGAGCCACGTCTCGGAATCACTACACATCTCATTGCGCTGCAAGGACCATGGACCATGGACCATGGACCTATCCGGAGTGCCGGAGCCGTTGGACCATGTTTGGACGGTTGAATGGCAGCTGAACTGGCATGCAAGCCGGCGGTTCGCGTGGCGAACAGACAGATTGGCACTGCGAACCTGTCCATGGCCC
>JAFGRS010000080.1 GCA_016935045.1 Lentisphaeria bacterium
AAGGGCTGCGCCGCTCCCGCTCCCTGGCGGCGTTGCTCGCTCGGGACGTACCACTGCGGGTATGCCCGCTGCGCTCGCGCCTTGCCAAGAACCGGGATTGGCTGCAGCAAAATGGGAAGTTATTTCCGCGCTGGCCCTTGGTCCGTTGCATCCGTTCCTGTCCGTCGCTCTCTCTCATTCCTTTTCCCTCCCTCCCCCTTGACGGCTGCCCACAGACACAGTACCCTGAAGAACGCGCTTGCCCATGGCGACTCCGGATGCGGCCGGGACCCTCGTCCAATGCCGCCCGTCCGGTACACGGCACTCCAGCGCGGGGACTACCATGCCTGCCGGCTGCCGCGGGAGCAGAAACCATGACCGGATACGAACGCATGATGACGGCGATCCGCCGACAGGGCGTGCCAGACAAGGTGCCCATCTGGGAGTTGATCATCAACAGGCCGGTCATCAAGGCCCTGTGCCCGGACCTGCTGAGCGCGGAGAAGGTGGCTCGGTACGAATGGGGTTCCGCCGGCGGCTTCCTGCTGCAGGCCGACTTCATCGAGAGGGAGGGTCTGGACGGCATCACGGTCTTCGAGGACATCGAGATCCGCCGCCAGATCGATGCCGAAACCTACGTCGACGAGTGGGGCATCACCTGGCGCACGGAGGAACATGGCATCCCCTACGCGGTGGGCCACCCGATCCAGCAGGAATCCGACCTGGACAACTACCGGGCTCCCGACCCGGATGCCGACCACCGCCTGGCCAGCCTGGAACTCGCCGTGAAACGGTTCAAAGGCGAGAAATGCATCGTCTTCCTCAGTCACGAGGCCTTCGAGTTCTCACACTACCTGCGCGGGCTGGACAACCTGTTGCTGGATTTTGTCCTCAACCCCGCGTTCGTGCACCGTCTGGCCAGAATCGTGATGGACTACAAGACACGCGTCCTCGAACGGGCCGCGGAGATGGGAGCGGACGTGCTTTGCACCGGGGACGACTATGCCTCCCGGGAAGCCCCCATCATGTCTCCCACCCACTTCCGCGAATTCCTGCTGCCGTACCTGCGGGAAGCCGTGAACGTGGCGCAGCACAGGGGCATTCCCTTCCTGAAGCACACGGACGGCAACCTGTGGCCGATCCTGGACGATATCGTCGACACGGGGATCGCCTGCCTCGATCCCCTCGAACCCATCGCCGGCATGGACATGGGGTGCGTGAAGCAGGCGTACGGCCACCGCATTGCCCTGGCCGGAAACATCGACTGCGGCCAGCTGCTGCCCTTCGGCAGCCGCGACGACGTGGTGGCAGCCGTGAAAGAGACCCTGGCCAAGGGGGCCGCCAACGGCGGCTTCATCCTCGCTTCGAGCAACAGCATCCATCCGGCGGTCAGGCCGGAAAACTACCGGACCATGGTCGAGGCCGGCCGCGAATTCGGCGCCTACCCCCTCGACGAACGCATGCTGGAGGAGTACGGCGCCAGAGACTACATCGCCCGGTACCGGTGATGGGGACGAGGGGGGGCGAGGGACTCCGTCCCCCGCGCGCAGGGAAGCAAGTAGCTCGCGGCGTCCTCCTCGCTGGGACGGCTGTTCCATCCCCCGCGCGCAGGCAAGCAAGCGTCAGGATGCGGCTCAGACGGCAGGCAGGAAGGTGACCATCGATGGCGCACTGCAGGATCACGGTCCTGGTGGAGAATACAGCGGCTGGGCGGGGCCTCCTCGGCGAGCACGGGCTGTCCTTCTGGATCGAGCTGGCAGGGAAGCGCGTGCTCTTCGATACCGGCCAGGGCCATGTGCTCATGGGCAACGCGCGGCGCCTGCGGGTCCCCCTCGAGGACGCCGACGCCGTCGTCATCAGCCACGGCCATTACGACCATACCGGCGGCCTGGGTGATGTCCTGGCCCTGGCGCCGCGTGTCTCCGTCCATGTCCACCCCGATGCACTGCTCCCGAAATACGGCCGGAATCCCGACGGCAGCGCCAGGGACATCGGGATGCCGGCACCCGTCCGGGAACGCCTCCGCAGCGGCCAGGGAATGGTCCCGGTGACCGCTCCCACGCTCCTCACGGGGGGGTTGCAACTGACCGGGCCCGTGCCCCGCAGGACCGACTTCGAGGATACGGGCGGCGCCTTCTTCGTCGACCCGCACGGCCGCGAGGCGGACTCCCTGCCCGACGACCAGGCTGCGTTCCTCGAGACTCCCGGGGGAACCGTCGTGATCCTCGGCTGCGCCCACGCGGGGGTCATCAACACGCTGCGGTACATCCGCGAACTGACCGGGGACCGCCCCGTCGGGACCGTGATCGGCGGGTTGCACCTCGTCCATGCCGGCCCCGAACGCATGGACCGAACCGTGGCCGAACTGCGCCGCCTGGAGGTGGGGCGTCTGCTGCCCTGTCACTGCACCGGCTTTGCCGCCGCGGCTCGCCTCTGGAACGAGTTTCCCGGGAGGTGCGCGGCGTGTCCCGTGGGCACGGTGGTGGACGTGTCGTGAGTCCGTGAGACGATGCCGGCGCTGCCGGCAGACAGAAAGGAACGATGGATGGCTGCTCTACCGGAACGCGTGCGCCAGGCATGGGAGGATCGCGACGGACCCGTGGTCCTCGCCACGGTGAGTCCCGAAGGTGTGCCGAACATCATCTACGCAACCTGCGTCGGTGCCTTCGGCGACGACCGGCTGGTGGTGGCCGACAACTACTTCGACAAAACGCGCCGGAACCTCCTTGCGGGCGGCAGGGGAGCCTTGCTGTTCCGGTCGAAGGCCGGAAAGGCCTATCAGGTCAAAGGCAGCCTCGAATACCACACCGACGGCGAGATCTTCCGGCAGATGAAAGCCTGGAACCCCCCGAAACACCCCGGCCATGCCGCCGCGGCCCTGCGCATCGAGGAAGTGTACTCCGGCGCCGAAAAGCTCTGCTGAAACCGGCCCCCGAAACGTCCACTCCCGACCGCCCCGGAAACGGACACGGACGGGGCAGGGGAGAGAAGGGGAACGGCAAGGGAGAGAAGGGGAATGGACACGAACGGACGGGGGAGAAGAACAGCCGTCCCCCGCTCTGCCTGCCTGTCCCCTCCCGCTCCCCGTCCGTTATGTCCGTTCGTGTCCGTTTCCCCTTCTCTCCGTTCGTGTCCGTTTGGCTGAGCGCAGAACGTCCGTCTGTGCACTCTGCCACCCGGTGTCCCCGAGTGGGGGCAAAAGGAAAACGCCGGCGGCTGCGCGGCCGCCGGCGTCTCCTCGGCGTCGGTCCCGGAACTGCGGACTACTTCTCGATCTTCGTCTTGGGCAGGCCCCAGACCTTCGTCCCCTCCTTGTACCGGCCCTGCTTCCTGAGCAGATCGAGACGCTCAAAACGCTTCAGCACATTACGGGTCTCCCGGACGTTGCCCTCGGTTTTCAGACTCGGATGCAGGGACATGGCGTATCTCCTGGATGCAGCGTGCCACACAGCAAATCCCGTACTATGGCGCCTCATCCCCCGGATGCAAGCTCGGGCAGGAACGGGAACAGCTCCCGGTACCGGTCCCGAGACAGGCCACGACCATACTCCGAAATGCTGACGGTCTCGGCCGTCCGGATCTGCCGGCCCCGTTCCTCGCCATACAATGCCACCAGCACCTCCCGGGCACTGTCGGCCACCGCCGCAAAACGCTTCCGGTGCTGCGCCGCCAGCCATTCCCGCCGCGCTTCCTTGGACGCGGGCACCTGGTCGAGGGTGCCGCTGTTGTAGGGCATCCACTCGAAGACCTGGGACTCGTGGCAGCAGGCCATGTCGATCTTGCGCTCGAAGACCTCGTCGGTGTCGATGGCAACGTGGGGAACGTACGGATTGGGCAGCCGGAAGGCGTCGTAGAAGGAACCCACCACCGGGGAACGCGGCAGATGCGGGGTCAGAGGAGCCACGTTCGGGACCGTGACCGTGTAGGCGGCGTCCTGCACCACCGTCCCCACGGCACGGTGGTCGGGATGGTAGTCGTTCGCTCGGTGGCAAAGCACCAGATCCGCATGCACCTCCCGCATGATGCGAATCACCTCCTTGCGCAGATCCGGAGTCGGCACCAGCTCGCCATTGTGGATGTCCATGACGATGTACTCCACGTCCGCAATCCGGGCCGACGCCAGCGCCTCGTCACGACGCCGACGCGCCAGAGGCCCGCCGCCTATGCTGAAATGACCTGTATCCCCGTTGGTCATGGACACGAATGTGACCCGGTGGCCAAGATGGCGATAGAGCATGGCGGCGCCTCCGAAGCGGAAATCGCAATCGTCCGGATGAGCCCCGAAACACAGGATGCTGAGTGTCTTGTCCGCCATCGATCGTGTCTCCCATCGCTGCGGCGTCCCGACATTCGGGGCAGGGAAAGCCCACCGGGCGCGCCGAACGTCTCCCGTAAGCATGGCGCGCGGTTTCCGGGAGGTCAAGAGCTCCCCGTCGGTTGCCGGCGCTGGTTCAGGATTCAGAGAGACCCCCAACCTGGGAGGCGGTCTCCGACCGGCCGTGCCTTGGGGGCTCGGGATTCGCTGCACGACCTTCGGCCAGGCTCAGGTTCTGCGAGAGTGCGCCTCCCACCGACGCTCCCCCGGGACCAGCCCGGCGGCGGCGCCACGCACAGAGGATCGGTCCACACTTTGCAAAGTGTGGACCGAAAAACGAGGCTTCACGCACAGAAGTTCGGTCCACACTTTGCAAGGTGTGGACCGGAAAACGCGGCGTCACGAGCACTGCTGCCGATCGTGAAAGAGCCTTGCGACGGGGGGTGCTGCCATCTTGCATCGCATGGGGTCGGCGGTATGGTTGGCGGGGTCCGCCGTGTGCTGTCCCATCCCTGGCGCCTGCCGTTGCTGCGGTGGGGAGGGGGGGGGCCGGACAGCCGCGGCACGGTTGGCACGCATGTGCGGGCGGGTACGTCATGACCGGCATGGTCTTCGACATTCAGAAGTTCAGTATTCACGATGGCCCGGGCATCCGGACGACCGTATTCATGAAAGGCTGCCCCCTGGCCTGCCGGTGGTGCCACAACCCCGAGTCCCGGTCGCGCAGCCCGCAGCTCTCCTTCCTGCCGGATCGCTGTATCGGCTGCGGATTCTGCTTCGAACGCTGCCCCAACCATGTCCATGCCATGGTGGCGGGGCGGCACGTGATGGACCGCAGCCGTTGCCAGGTCTGCGGCGCCTGTA
>JAFGRS010000620.1 GCA_016935045.1 Lentisphaeria bacterium
CCGAGGAAGGTCACCTCGGGGCTGAAGGCATCGTGGGACACGACCCTGCCGGCCCGGGCGACGGCGGCGCCGAGTCGGCGGCGGACTTCGGGTTCCGTCATGGCTCGGTGGGCGCCGCCGCCGACGATGATCGAGATTTCCCGACCGGGTACCCCCGCGGCGTCGAGTTCCTCCATGACCGCCAGGCAGAGGGTCTCGGCGGGTGTTGGCCTGCGGAAGTCGTCGACCAGGATGGCGGCACTGCGCGCCCCCCGGGCGCTCTGCCGGATGGGGGGAGCGCCGACGGGATGAGCAAAGGCGCGGCGGATGCCCTTCGGTCCCTGGGGCGGGGCCCCGCGGGGGAGGCATAGGGCGGCCTGCCAGCCGGGAGGAAGGGGCAGGGCGACTTCGCGGTCCCGGTGACCCGCGCCCATCCGCAGGCGCACAACCTGCTCGGTGCTCACGGCGTTCTCCTCATCTCGGTACACGAGCGGGAGGGCGTGCCTCAGAAGCGTCCATAGGGCATGTTCCCCACGGCGATGCGCACGTCGAGGTCCCGAGTCCGTTCGACGACATGCTGCTGGAGGTCCTCGATGGCAGCGAACGGGGACCCCGGGTTGGCTGCCAGGTTGAGGGAGAGGTCCACGGCGCCGAAGAGCACCAGGTGGACTTCCGGCGGCAGCAGGTCGCGGATGCGGAGCGCCGCCTGCGCGGACTCGATCTGGATGGCGAGGATGCCGTTGGCGTTCCACCAGGCGGCGTACTCGGCGGGGCTCTGGCCGGGGCCGTATCCGTAGGCCCAGCGCAGGCCGCAACTGCGGTTGCCCACGGGCGGGTAGTAGACATTGGCCACGGCCTCCCGCACGGTCTCGGGGGTCTCGACCATGGGTACCAGGACCCCCGCCGCGCCGAAGTCCAGCAGGCGCCCGAGCTGCCAGACCGCGGCCGGGTGCGGCGCGCGCAGCAGGATAGGGACGCCCGCCGCCCTGGCCGCGGCGAGGAAGGCGATCAGGCGGGTTTCTTCGTAGGGACCGTGCTGGAGGTCCACCAGGGCCATGTCCCAGCCCTGCCCGGCGGCCTTGCGGGGGATGTCATCCTGGGGCAACTCGACGGAGAGGAGCCCGATGTGGAGGGGTCCCCCCGAACGCAACAGCTCACGCAGATTCATGTTTGCACCCATTGTTTCCCAAGGGATCCAGACCTCACATACGGTCGCAGACGGAACGCCTGCTCTGTGGCCTCACGCCCGGCGCCGGCAGGCCTCTTCCGGTCACCGGCCAAGCCGGCCTACGGCGCCGGCGCGGCAGGTGGTTTCAGGAATCCCTGTGCCTCGAGCCAGGCGCGGCAGGCAGCGGGCCAGCCGCACGTCCCCGGGACCGTGATGGCCAGCCCCAGGCCGTGGCCGCCCTTGCGGTAGATGTGCAGCTCGGCCGGGACCTTGACGCGTCGCAGTGCCTGGTAAAACGCGGTGCTGTTCTCGGCCGGAACGCCGCGGTCCTCGTCCGTGTGGAAGAGGAACGTGGGCGGCGTCTGGGCTGTCACCTGTTTCTCGTTGGACAGACTGCGCACGAGTTCGGGCGGCGCGTCCTTGCCGATCAGGTTCCATTGGGAGCCGTAGTGGGTGAATGGTTCTCCGAAGGCGATGACCGCATAGCACAGCACCAGGAAATCGGGCCGGCAACTGACCCGCTCGATGGGGTCTTCGGCCCGGGGGTCGCCGGGGTCGAAGTGGGTACCCGCGGTGGACGCCAAATGGCCGCCGGCGGAGAACCCGAGGATGCCGATGCGATCCGGGGCGATGCCGAGTTCGGCCCCCCGGGCGCGAAGGGTACGGATAGCGCGCTGGGCGTCCTGCAACGGCGCCGGATGTCCATAGCCCTTGCCCCGCATGCGGTACTCGAGCATGACGCCGGCAACGCCGAAGGAGTTGAGCCAGGCGCCGATGTCGCGGCCTTCGTGGCCGGTGGCCAACCCGTGATAGCCCCCTCCCGGGCAGATGACGATGGCTGTGCCCGTGGCCTGTTCCGGGGCCGGCAGAAAGTACGTCAAGGTCGGCTTGTCCTTCGGCTCGTCCCCGGTGGCGCCCGGTGCTCCCGAGGGCCACAGCAGTTCCGTGGTGGGGGTGGCGGCCGTTGCACAGGCCATGGACATGCCACAGCCGCAGGCGGCGAAGAGGCGTTGGAGGAGGGGGCCGGTGGATGGATGGTTCATGTTCGAGACGGTCTCCGTGTTTGCGTTGCCTGCGCTGCTCCGGGGGATCGTGGCGACGATCGTGCCAATCGTCCCAGAGGAGTCTGCAGATACCCGAGTGTGCCCGCGGCGACGCGGGCGCTGCAGACCATTCCGGGACGATCCGTAACAGTAGCGTGTTCGGGTGCATTTGTCAGCCATGGCAGGGCGACGAGGGGTAACCCGTCAGTCCTCCCCGGGCATCTCGTCCGCCGGAGAACGGGACGCTGCCGGGCGGGTCGGTGGCGTTGGCCGCCAGTGCTGGAGGGTCCTTCAGGGCTCTGCCATGGTGTCCGCATCGGCCCCGGGCCGTTCGCGGTGGAACCAGGAACCGGGCAGGGGCTGTCGGGGGAGATCCGGCCCTTCCACCTCGATGCTGAGTGGGTCCGTGTGCTGTGAGCGCTTGACCGCGATGCGCAGTTGGTGCCAGCCGGACTGCAGCACCGCCGATCCGGCCCCACGGCCACTGGTATAGGTGCACTCCGCCACCGCCGGCAGTTCGAGATCACGAGCCGGATTGCGGAGGAACAGGCGCAGGCCGTGGGGGCTCGCGACGTGGAAGGTATAGCAGCCGTCGCGGGGCACATGCAGGTAGCCGTCGAAGACGAGGGCGCCCTGGTGGCCGTGGCCGAGGGGGTCGTCGGGCACGACATCGAGGGTGGTGGTCTGTCCGGTTGCCCTCGGCGCGACATCCGCCTGCCAGGTCAGGTCGTAGAGTCGCGACCAGCTCGTGCGCCGGGCCCACTTCCACCGCAGTCCCGGTTCGAGCCCTTGATCGTGGGACCGGTCGGGGGGCCGCGCCGTCCAGCGTCCCGCGGGGAACGCCGCCAAGTCCAGGGCCGGGGTCAAGGTGGGGTCGGGGTCCTGTTCCGCGTTTGCCGGAATGGCGATACCCGTTGCACGCCAGCTCCCGTCGGGGTCCTGGCGGAACTCGAAGCACCCCCCCGCCGCGTGGATCCGGTGTCCGCCGGGCGCCGTGAGGCTTGATCCGCCCCGTACGATGCCGGCTACGGCAGCGCCCTGCCGCCAGACCAGCAGGAGCGTTGCGTCCGCGACCAGGCCGTCGGCTTCGAGGGAGGTCGACGTCCGGGCGCCGCGCACCAGGAGTCGCCCCCCGGTCCGGGTCCGCGCGTCGCATCCGGCCACACCCCGTTCGGGTGCGTCCCGGGACACCGTGTCCGCAAGGGGTCCCGGTTGCAGGGCGTCGCTGGCTGCCACGATGGTGAGGAGGAGACTGCCGTCTTCACTCGACCAGGAGGCGTGCACGTCCGGCGCGGGGATTGCGTCGCCGATGCCGCGTGCGAACCAGCCCAGGCGGTGATCGCGGTCGCCGACGTACTTGCTGTAGGCGACGGTCCCTGGCCCGAAGTGGTGGAAGGCCACATTCGGACCCTCGGGATCGGCGGTGGACAGGACCCGCGCACTGGGGTCGAGCCGGAACTGGTCCGGCTGGAATCCCGCCGCGGACAGGCGGATGTCGGTCTCCTCCACGTGCGGGAGAAAATTCCACACCTGGGAGTAGCGGCGGACGTCTTCGGTTTCGGCGAGCATGCGGTCGACGAGGACCCAGAGCCCGGCCTCGCGCAGGAAGACCACCACCCGCTCGTGCGCGACCGATGTGTCCACCTTCCCGGCAGCGCTGCCGCCGGTCGGTTCGTAGCCGCCGCGGTAGATGCCGTCCACGAGGTCGAAGTGCCGCGAGGTATGCCAGCGACTGGCCACCGGCGTGAGCGGCGCGCGTCGGTATCGTCGCTGCGCCTTTGCCTGGGAGTTGCCGTCCACCAGCACCGTGTTGCACTTCAGGGAGGATGCCTCGCTCAGGTAGGCGTCGGCATGCTCGAAGTCCGGCGAGCGTCTGTAGCCGTAGGTCGGCGGCCCGGCAACGACGGCAAGCTGGCGCCCGAAGGCGAGGATCTGGACGGCCAGGGCGTCGCGCATCGAGTGGCCCGTGTGGGAACGCCCGTTCATGAAGAAGAGATACCGGCTCGACAGGTCCCAGCCGTCGCGCATGACGAAGAAGCCGCTGTAGGGATACGCGGTCGAGAGATAGGGCTGCGGCCGCAGGGGCTCGACGCCCGTCTGCCCGCCCGAGGCGAAGTGTCTGTCGATCCAGGTGGGATCGCTCCAGAACGGTTTGCCGTGCGCGTGATGCCCGTTGCCCACCTGCGGCAGGCTCCCCAGAGGAGTCTGCAGCCCGTCGTTCATCCTGCGCCGCGCGGCGGCCCGTTCGCGCATCTTCGCGACCAACGGCAGATCCTCTCCCGCAAGGAAATCCGCCACCTCTTCGAGGCCCTTCATGTCCTCCCGGTTGTAGTTGAAGGAGTGTTCGAGACTGCCCCCGTCGGGCAGGAAGTTGTTTTCGAGCAACTCGGTATAGGCACGGTCGATCATCTCTCCGAGCTGCGGCGCCTTGCGGATGTTCGGGAAGGACTTCCAGAGCATGGCCAGGGCTTTCAGCCCGGTCGAGCGTTGGTTGGGCACGGCGCCCGACTCCAGGCAGAACCAGAGCAGTTGCGAGGCGTGGTGTTCGTAGCCCGACAGCGCGATCTGCGCCAGCCAGACCGGGTCGATGAGTTCGAGTCGTTCGCGGGGGACCTCCGCGTCGCGCGGGCCGAGCACGTTTCCCCATTCGTCCGCCTTGTCGGTTCCCAGGCACTTGGCAAACCCGGCGGTCACGAGCAGGATGTTTTTGAGGCGCCAGCCCGTTTCCAGTGCATTGACGTTGTGGCGCCAGTCGGGGAGGTCCTCGAACAAGGTCCGCGGCAGGGGCCCGTCGCCGCCGAGCCGTTCACGGTACAGGCGCCGGAAGTTGGGATGGCTGGTGGCGCAGAAATCGGCCATGCGCTCGAAGGCGTTGGCGAGGTAGTGCGGGTCGTCGGTTTCCCAGAAGAGGTAGACCAGCGACGGGAAAGGGTATTCGAAGTTCCCCTTGGTGATGCGTTCCGCGGCGCCGTCCCGGCCGACCCGGTCGGGATGCCATTGCGAGAGTTCCGCCTCGGTCGCGCGGCCGCAGTACCACTTCGCCTCCGTCTTGGGACGAACGTGCCCCTTGTAGCCATGCCAGCCGTAGGTCCCGAAGTCACGCGCCCGCATCCGGCGCACGGCCAGGTCCCGCCACAGGGCCAGCGCCGCGGTGTAATCGCCCTTGCCCACGTGGTCCGCGACGCCCGCCATCTCCGGCCGGGCCAGGTCGATGTGCGCGAAGAAGGCCTCGGCCCGGAACGCCTCCGCGTACGCGGTCGCGCCACACGCTGCCAGTACCTGGAGCCATCTGGGGAACCGTCTCATGGTGTGCGCCTCCGCGTATTCCTGCGGCCGGATGCCGACCTTGGGCCGGTGTCGCGACGGCCGCGAACCCGGCGGCTGAAGTCCGCATCGGTTCGGTTCGGCCCATGCCGTGCGCAGCGTCCGGTCGATGACCTCCGGCCGATCCCGGAAGTGTGTCCCTCTGGGCTTCCTGGCGGACATGTCCTGGCGAGCACTTCGTGAGGGAACATGGCACCGCTTCCCGTCGTCTTCCAGGGCGTGCCGCGGGATCAGGTCCCGCGCGACCCGGCGAACCGGCTCCCCGCCGCCACTGTCCTTGCGGCAGTGGAGCGCCGATTCGGGCAGGAGGAGCGCGGCCGCGCCCGGCTCCCCGCCGCCACTGTCCTTGCGGCAGTGGAGCGCCGATTCGGGCAGAGCGAGGACGGTGGCGCCCGGCTCCCCGCCCTCCGAGCGGCGCTCCACCGTGACCGCCCGGCGGCGGCGTTGGGACCTTGGAACAGATCCGCGGTCCCTGCGGTGGCAGTGGATAGGCCGGGAACTTGGCGTTATTGTAGGTGGTGTAAGCAGGTTGCGGCCGCGGTACGGGCACGTGGGCCGTGGCCGTTGGGGGTCGATGGGGGGTTCGCGGCCGGGGTTTTCCTCGTCGGGCGGGAGGAACG
>JAFGRS010000621.1 GCA_016935045.1 Lentisphaeria bacterium
AAGGCAGCCTGAAGTAGGTCCCGCGAGCCGAGCGGGACTTGGCGCCACTCGGCTCGTGGCGCCTACCTGGTGTCACGCTCATTTTCCCCCTGCGCAGGTGTTCTGAGCAGACGTGTAAGGACGTCTCAGCCTCCTCCGGGAAGATGGAAGACGGGCCTCTCGGCCCACGCGCGGCCGGGGTGATGTGTCATTCGCGTGCTCCCGTCGGTGTTGACCGTGAAGCCGGGACGGTGGTGGAGCACGATCGCCGAGCCCTCGGGGGCGCCCCGGATCTCCCGCACCGCCAGTCCGTAGGTCATCCCATCCGCGAAGCGCACGACTACGCGCTCCCCCGGCATCGCGTTCCGGGCCGGCAGCCGTGCCGAGGTCAGCAGGGCGTCCTCCGGGTCCCCTGCCCCACGATCCCGGGTCGCCAGCACCGGACCATCCCCGGACGGCAGTATGGACAGCGCCTGCCCCTCGACCTCCAGCGCACTGCCGTCCGCGAGACCCGTGGCGGCCACACGGCCGTCCTGGATACGGACAAAGACATACCGGCCCACCGCCCGGATACGGGGCTGGGACAGCGTCAGGACTGTGGTCGGCGCCGCCCCGCTGAGGTGGTAGTCCGCGAAGCCAGGGCCGCGGACCACGACCCCGACGGCAAGCGGATCCGTGCTCTGCGCCGCAAGGCGGCCGGCCTCGAACCGGGGGGTCCCGGGCCCACAGGCCTGGTGGACGGCCGCGAACAGGCTCTGCACCTCCTTCGCGTCGCGGCGAACCAGCACGGCGGGCATCCAGTGATCCATGACGTTCGAGCTGTCCTCCCGGGCGCGGCGAACCGAGGGCAGCCGGCCGCAGAAGACTGTGGCCCCCGCTTGCCCGAGCAGCGTCACCCGCACGCCGGTGCCGCCGGCCTCTTCCCAGCGCAGGGAGAGATCCTCCTCACCGCCGGCGCGCCGGGGATCGCGGAAGAGGCCGTAGGACAGGTTCACGCCGTCCTCCATGTTGCGGCCATACTCGTTCTTCCAGAGACGGAACGTGACCCCTTCCCGGAGCAGATCGGCGCCGCATGGCTCCAAGGGCAGCGACGTGTCGAGGCTCATGTCGGCGTCCGCCGATCCGTGCAGCACCCAGTCATGGCGGCTGCCCCCCGCCACCCGGAACAGATCCAGGGCGTAAGCCTCACCGTTCGGGGCGGCGACGAGGGCCACGGCGCGGCGGTAGACACGGACACGGCCGGGATACGCGCCTTCCCCTCCGGCTTCCACATACTGCACCTCCGCCCCCAGGCGCGCACAGACCACCAGATAGCCGTCCGCGGGAGGGTCGACGCCCCCGGTGCGCTGGTCCTGCTCGTCCACCACCACCAGGTTGTGCGCCAGGGAATGGCGCGAGTAGGCCGCCATGACGGTGTGGGTGTAGCCGATGTCCGACAGCAGTTCGCGGCCCTTGCCGAAGAGCACGAGGTTCAGGGTGTCGGCGTGCTGGTGACCGTAGCCGCCACTGAAATGCAGGTGGGTTTGTGTTCCGGTATCCTGCCGGCCGCAGCCCAGGACGGCATGGCCCATCCCCCAGTGCAGATGGGAGGACATCGGCGCGGGGGGCGCCGGACGCAGTGCCCGCCCGTGGGTGGTGGGCGACCAGGTGTCATGGATGCAGGCCTGGGAACCGTTGGGCAGCGTCAGCGCCGCCAGTGCAAGCGCGGACTCCCCCAGCAACGGCAACTCCCGGCTCAGGTCCACATCCTCCAGGTGCCGTCCGTCCTCGCGCCCGTGGTAGCCGGGCGGATCGGAGTAGCCCTTCAGCGGCCCGGCCACCGCGCGCTGCAGGCCACTGATGGTCTGGGCATGGTAGGAAGGGGCGCCTTCCTTCCAGTTGCCGTCAGGATAGAAACGCCGGTCGAGAATGAGCTGGACCCGGCGCAGTGCATCGTGCACCAGCTCCGGCTCGCCGATGACACGGCCGATCACGGCAAAACCCTGGATGATGCTCGGGTCCATGTTGCCCGCGTAGGGCGGGTAGCTGCGCACGTAGTTGGCGGTGTCGAGGAAGTACCGCCGGATGCCGTCACGCACGTCCCTCTCCAACTCCCGGCCGAGGCGGTCCAACTCCGGGCTGTCGGCAATGGCGTCGTAGGCGTAGACCAGTGCCGTGGGCATTTCCGAGTACAGCCAGCCGTTCCAGCCGTCGCCGCGGCGATTGGACCAGTAGGGATAGTAGGCGCCGTCGTCCCGCCCCGGGGTGCCCCGGCCGAAGGGCGGCACCGGCACCAGACCGCCATCGGGTGCGTTAAGGACCGGCAGCTCCAGAAGCAACGGACTGCCCTCGCGACGGCAGACCTGAGGGTTGTAGTGCGCATACGCCTCCGCCAAGCGGTCCAGGATCCGTGCCGCCTGACGCGCATAGCCGCCCTCGCCGGTGGCGCCGTAGAGCCGCGCCAGACGCGGCACCATCTCCTCCATGTACTGCTTGCGGGCATTCTCGATCTTCCCCGCCAGGTAGTAGCGGTACCCGTCCCGCCCAGGGAAGTACGGGAACTCCTGCGTCTGCCCCGTGGGGTCGATGGTATGCTGCACCGCCGAGAGAGGGTACCGTTCGTCCGGGTAGACCGTGTTGCAGTACAGGCAGCGGATGCGATCGGGATCCTGCGGTGACCAGCGCCAGTAGTTCTTGCGGTCCCGCCGCCCGCCCGGCCATTCGCAGTGGGGGCAGGCCACCATCTCGAAGCTGCTCTTGGCCACGATCCAGCGGTCGATCTCGGCGCGTTCGAAGGACAGCACCAGTGCGCTGGCGGCACGGTCCGCCGCGAGCCGTTCGGCACTCTCCCCGGCCGCCGGAAATACGGGGTGCTGCACCGAATAGGCCGCCGCCGAGGCGGCCATGGCCAAGGCGGGGGACGCCGCACGCCATGATCCGCTCAGGAAACCCATGTGCATCCTCCAAACCCGTTGCCATCCTGCCGTGACGGCACCCCGGCGCAGGAGTACCGCAGTCCACCCCGCGAAACCAGCGGCCGGAGATGACCCCCCGACCTTCTGCAAGGGGTCCGGACCGGGCGTCCTACCTGCACAAGAACCTCCTTCACCTGCCGACGGCATCGCGCCAGCGGCAAGCCTGCCCCGGGCCGGTCCCATCCGTCACCACGACCATGCCGCTGCCGCACCAGGCCGGGACCACTTCGCAGACGATGCCGTCGCCACACTCGAGCACACAGTGATCGTGAAAATGTCCCAGCCAGATCTTGCGGGCCCCCCGCCGCCCCCATGCGGCGGCGAATCGCCGGACCTCTTCCGTGGGGAAAAACTGGGGGCGGTGGCGACTCCGTGCCTCAAACCGGGACTTCAAAAACCGGGCCACGGCAGGACCCGAAGAAAGATGACCTTCCAGCCAGTGAACCAACCGGCTACGCGTCACCGCTCGCAACACACGGTAGCTTACATCGGCACGGTTCACCGTGTCGCCATGGGCATAGAGCCGACCCGCCCCGTCCAGATGGGGACCGGCACTCGCAAAGGTGAAGCAGTCGGCATGGTGCCGGGCCAGAAAAAACTCGTGGTTGCCCTCGATGAAACCCACGCCGCGCCGTGGGATCTCCCGCCGGCACCACCCCAGGAACTCGCGGTGCAGAGAGGTCTCATAGGCCGGCAGCGCGATCCACAGGTCCAGGATGTCCCCCAGGAACACCACATCGTGAGATGTCTCCGACAACGCGGCGAGCATCTCCCCGAACTCGCCTCGGTTCCCCTTCGCCTCGCTGACATGGGCATCCGCGATCAGGATCATCCCAAACCATACGCGGCCCGCAATCCCGATGCAATCCGACCCCCGGGTGCGGGGCGCATGTCAGCTCCGTAGGTCCCCATGCCGCACGAGTTCTGCCACACCGCATGTGTCCACCCGAGAACCCCGGGGACATG
>JAFGRS010000622.1 GCA_016935045.1 Lentisphaeria bacterium
CGCGCTCGGCTCGCGCGACCTACCTGGCCCGTCACCATGCGTCCCTTGGAACAGCCTTCTACGAGGGTAGCGCATTGCGCCTCGTACCGGTCTGGGGAGAGGGACCTACGGAGCTGACATGCGCCCGGTCCGGGCCCCGCTGTTCCAAGATCCGGCGAATCGCCTCCCGCCGCCACTGCCCTTGCGGCAGTGGAGCGCCGATTCGGTGTGAGGGAGCGCGGCCGCGCCCCATCCCTGCCCTCCGATCGGCGCTTCACCGGGACAAGCCCGGCGGCGGCGTTGGGATCTTGAAACCGCCCTGGTCCGGGCCCGTGAGGCCTCGGTCACGGGGGGTACGGCCGCGCCCCCTCCCTGTCCTCCGATCGGCGCTCCACCGGGACGGCGTTGGGAGTGCCCGCAGGGACGCGGACGCTCCCGTCCATTTCGCGACGGTGAGCAAAACAGCCCCGGGGGGTGCCGGCGCGTCGGGGAGGCGGGGTCTACAGAGGCGGCCGGACCTTCCCGCTGAGGTCCGGCTCCCAATAGGGGTGTTCGGCCGTCCGTTTGCACCTTGGTATGAGCCCCCCCATCCTATACCTCTTGGCTGCGTATCCGGTGTGGAGCGAGACGTTCCTCCGCCAGGACCTCGCCTATCTGTTGCGGTCGGACCTGACCCTGCACCCCGTCGCCCTCTTCCCGGGGGATGTCCCCAGTGCTCCGGGCTGGCCCGACGTCACCTTCCTGTCCTCCCCGGCGGCACGGCCTCCGTCCACCTCGAGGCGGGAGAGACCGGGAGGGGCGTCGTTGCTGCCGCGTTCGCTGCAGACGCGGGTCTCTCTCTGGCAGCACCGGGAGTTGCTGCGGGCCCTACGGCGGCAGGTCCTGCAGCGGGGGATTGCGCATGTGCATGCGGAGTTTGCGGATTTGCCCGGTCTCTTGGCGGCGGCCGTGTCTCGCCGCACGGGGTGCACCTACAGCATCGGGGTGCACGCGCGTGATGTCTACGCCCTGAAGTACGCTCCGCAGGTGCTTTTCGGCAGGGCGCGTTTCGTGACCTGCTGCAACACGGCGGCGTTGCGTGTCCTGCTGGGCCGGGTAGCCGGCCTGGCGGACCGCACGCACCTGATCTACCATGGTCTGGATCTGCGTCAGTGGCCGTATCGCGGCGGTCCGCGCGCGGTCCATCCGCCGCTGCGGCTGCTGTTTGTCGGGCGCTTCGTGGAAAAGAAGGGGATTGACACCCTGCTGCATGCCGCCGCGGGAATGCGGGTCGTGGGGCATGCCTGTCGCCTGACTCTGGTGGGTGACGGGCCGTTGCTGGTTCGTCTGCGGTCCCTGGCGGCGGAGCTGGGTCTGGCGGACGCGGTGACGTGGACCGGGATCGTGCCGCGCGAGGCCATTGGGGGCATGCTGGCGGAGGCCGATTGCCTGGTGGTCCCCAGCCGCGTGTCGAAGGACGGCGATCGGGACGGGATCCCGAACGTGGTGTTGGAGGCGATGGCGAGTGGCACACCGGTGGTGGGCACGGACGCGGGGGGTCTGGGTGAGGCGCTGAACAGCCGTACTGGGTGGGTCGTGGCGGCCGGGGATGCGCCGGCGCTGACCGAGGCGCTGCGACAGCTCAGCGCGCAGCCCGAGCAGGTTGCCGAGCGTTGCCGGCGGGCCCGGGAGCTGGTCGAGGAACGCTTCGACGCGGACCGACTGGCCACACGACGCGTGGCGCTGCTGCGGGACGCCGCCCTGGCCGGTGGGCGGAAGCAGGGGCCTCCGGTTTCAGGCACAGGGTAGACGAAGCGTTGGGTTCCGACGACGGGAAGAGAGACCGATTGTGACTGCCGAACAGAAGCACAGCCTGGCTGACCGGATCATCCACGCCAGCATCGTGGTGGCGGTGGCGCACCTATGCCTGAAGCTGGCGGGCCTGGTCCAGGCGCGGGTGGCGACGCAGTATCTCGAAGCGGACGTTTTCGAGCCGGTGATTACGGTGGCCTTCACGAATGTGATCACGGCCATCTTTCTCATTGGCGAGGAGGTGATCGGGCCGACGTTTCTTCCCGTCTTCATGCGGGAGATGGACGAGCGTGGGGAGCGTGCGGCATGGGGTTTCACGAACACGCTGCTGACGTTGCAGGCGATGGTGTTGCTGCTGGTGGTTGCCGCGGTGGTCTGCTTCCCGGACGCGATCATCGGGCTGATGACGACGTGGACACCGGAGAAGAATCCCGATCAGTATCGCCTGTTGCGCAACAGCCTCGTGTTCATGGCCCCGTCCCTGCTGTTCCTCAGCGTGGGTTCCACCACCTACATGATTCTCAACGGCTACAAACGCTTCTTCCTGGCGGCCTTCGGCGACGCCTCGACGAAGGTCTGCATTGTTGTGGCCCTGGCAGTGGGGATGGGGATGTTCGGCATGGGATACCGGGCGGTGGTCTTCGGGGTTCTTGTCGGCAGTGCCGCCAAGCTGCTCACGCATCTGTGCGGCATGGTCTCGAAGCTCCGCTACATCCGGCCCGACTTCCGTTTCCGGAACCCGGCCCTGCGCGGCATGATCCTCCTCATGCTGCCTCTGCTGGTGGGCATCCTCTTCGCCAAGGTCCGGGACGTGTTCAACAACGTGACCATTCTGACGCACATCGACCAGAAGGGTGTGCTCATGGCCAATGATCTGGGCCGCAAGATGTTTGCCGCCATCCAATGGCTGGTTCCCTACGCCCTGCAGATCGCTCTCTTTCCGTTCCTCTGCGAACTGGTTGACCGCAACGACCGCGCTCGCCTCGGGGAAGTCATCAGCGGGTCCTGCCGGCTCATGCTCTCGGTCTTCGTACCCGGCGCGGTCCTCCTGGCAGTGTTGGCGGAGACCCTCTCCGCCTTCATCTTTCTCGGCGGGGCCATGTCCCTCGATGTGCTGGTGTGGGCCGGTCTGTCGACGGCCTGCTACCTGCTCGTGCTTCCCGCGGGGGCCCTGGAATGTGTTCTCATGCAGGGGTATTTCGCCAATCGCAAGACCACTTCGGTGACCGCCATCGGGGTTGGGACCAGCCTCGTCAGCATTGTTCTGAGCTATCTGTTCATCGTGCTGGTGGGCGTGACCGCGACCCAGGCGCTGATGGTGGTCGCTCTTGGTTTCGTGCTCTCGCGCTTTCTGAAGAGCCTGGTTCTGGCCCTGGTTCTGCGCCGGTCGGTTCCCATGTTCCCTCTGGGCGAGACGATGTGGTTCCTGCTGCGTCTGGGGGCCCTGGCAGGCGGGGTGGGCCTGGCGACGTGGCTGGTCTCCCGGGGCATGAACGGGATCCTGCCGGACGGCCTGTCTGCGGCCAAGGGCGTGCTTGCCGGTGTCGGCAGTGGGGAAGGTGCGGAGGCGGCGATGGCGGAGGCGTTGGGGCACATCAGCCGGTTCCGGATGCTGGCCAAGCTGGCGGCCGCGGGGGTGGTCGGGGGAAGTGCTTTTCTTGCCGGCGCCTTCCTGCTGCGCGTCCAGGAGCCTTTTGTCATGATTCACTGGACGCTGGGCAAGTACGGGGGGCGCCGCATCAGCCGCTTTGTCCCCTTTGCGCCGCGGCCCGGCCCGGCAGCCCCATGAGGGTTGGCCGGGCGGATGTCCGTCGAGGACCGGAGGGTGTACCCATGGGCCGTAAGAACCGACCGCGCCGCGCCGACGCTCCGGGTCAGGCCGATGCCTTCCGGGTCAATCCCTTCGCTGGACTGCCTGCCTCCCTGGCGGCGCCCAAGCCTCCGCCGCCCCCGCCGAAACCCCCGCCGCCCCCGGAAGCCAGACATAGCGTGGACCCGGAACTGGCGCGCGCATTCGGCGCCGGCGCCGAGGCCGGCGGAGGACCTCGGGTCCGCCCCGGGGTGCTGCGCTTCGACATCGAGCGCAAGGGACACGGGGGCAAGACCGTGACTCTGGTTCGGGGACTGGGGCGCCTCGCCATGATCGAGGAAATGGAGCTGCTGCAGGCGATCCGCCAGGCCCTGGGCGTGGGGGGAAGCTTCGCCGAGGGCGTGCTGCACCTCCAGGGCGACCAGCGCGAACGCGCCCGGGCCTGGTTCGAGAGGCGCCGCCGAGGGTGAGGGAACCGGCGCGGCCTCCGCGCCGCGCAGGCGGAACGCAGCCTATGTCGCGCGCAGCATGGGGCCAGTTCCGGCGTGCCGGAGCGCCCCCCACGTGCGATGGTTCCGGCACAAGCGGGATCTCCCTGGTTTCCATCCATGGCGAACCTCCTCGCAGAGCGCGGCGGAGCTTCAGCGAAGACGGCGGGTGAGCCGGTAAGCGGGGATGCCGCCTGGGGGTCGTGCGGCCTACTTCCATGCCACCGGTACGGCCGGCGGTCTCCGACGGCCAGGGATGCGGGGATGCCCCCCGGAGGGCCGTGCGGGGTACTGTTTGTGGGGCCGGCGCTCCTGCCCGGCGGCGTCAGTTCTCAGCAGCGGTGCTATGGTAGCGACCGCAGGCGGCCGGGAGCCGCGGCGGCGCCGGTTGCGGCGGCCGGCGGGTCCCCGGTCCATACCCGGGCGGTACAGTGAGGAGGTTGGGCCCCCATGGCAGCGGAACAGGACCTGGCCCGCGCGGCCGTCGAGAGCGCATTCCGGTCGGACGTGACGCGTCTGTTCGGCAATCTCATCCTGGCCTTGGCCGTCCAGGGCGGAAGCCCGGAGGCCGTGGAGCAGGCGCGGGCTGCCTTCGAGAGGGGCTACCGGCAGTCGATACAGGCCCTGCGCGCTGCCAGGAAGGTGATCGAGGAGGCCTGCCCCTGAGTGCCCCTCCGCATGCCACCGGCTGAGCCGCTGGACTCGACGAGATTCCACCGATGCTGAGTGGAACGGGGCCGACGTGCGCGGTGATGGCGGTGGAATGCGGAGGGCCACCTGCGGCAGCCACCATCTGCTACCGGATTGGCGGGGGGGCTGGAGAATACCGCCGAGGACGGCGGGCGCTCCAAAGCGGGTGAGGTGACGGGAAGGCCCATTCTCTGCGGCGCCATGGCGCAGAGGGGAATCGGGTCCGCGTCTGGCCGCGGATTTCCCCGGGCTACACCCCGAGGGTCTCGATAATCTTGATGAGGGGCAGGAAGAGGGCCAGGACGATGGTGCCGATGATCACGGCGAGGAAGCAGATCATGACGGGCTCGATCAGGCTGATCAGGGCTTCGAGGGTCATCTCGACTTCCTCCTCGAAGGTGCGGCCGATGCGCTTGAGCATGTCCGGCAGGGCGCCCGTCTGCTCGCCCACCTCGATCATGCGCACCACCATGCTCGGGAAGAGGGGCGCGGTGTCGAGGGGAGTGGCCAGTTTCTCGCCCGCCATCACGGCCTGATGGACCCGGTTCACCGTGCGCACCACCACCTCGTTGTTGGCCGCGTCCCGGACGATCTGCAGGGCATCCAGGATGGGTACCCCCGAGTCGAGCAGCGTCCCCAGGGTCGAACAGAAACGCGCCACCGAGATCTTGCTCACCAGTCCGCCCAGGGGAGGCATCGAGATGATGTACCAGTCAAAGAGATTCCTGCCGACGCGCGTCGCCATGAACACGCGCAGCCCGATGATCGCCACCAGGACCACGATCACCAGGCCGACAATGTTGTGCATCAGCACGTTGCTGCAGCCGATCACCATCTGGGTCAGGAAGGGCAGGGGAATCCCTTCGAGGATCTGGTCGAACATCTCCGCGAACTTGGGCACCACCCCGATCATCAGGCCCAGGGTGATCGCCATGGCAATCAGAAGCACCACCACGGGATAGGTCATGCCGGCCCGGATCTTCTTCTTCAGACGCTCGGTCTTCTCGATGTATTCCGCCAGACGGTTGAGGACCTCCTCCATGGTACCCGAGGCCTCGCCCGCCCGAACCAGTCCCGTATACAGACGGTTGAACGAGCGCGGGTGGAACTCCAGGGCCTCGGAGAAGCTCATGCCCGCTTCCACCTTCCGGGCCATGTCCGCACTGATCACCTTCACGGCCCGGTACCGGCGACGCCTGCCCGCTTGCTCGTGCAGCGTCCGCAACGACAACAGCAACGGCAACCCCGCGTCCAGCATGGTCGCCATCTGGCGGGTGAACAGCGCCAGCATGTGGGGGCGCATGAACAGCCCGATCCCCAGGCGGGCCAGAAAGGTGTCCCCCCGACTCTCCCGCGTCGACACCGCCTTGCGCAGCCGGCGCATGTCCGGCTTGGGCTTGGGGGCGGCTTTCCCAGCCTTCTCCCGGGCCAGGGCGTCCGGCGCGTCCTTGGCACTGCGCCAGACCTCGATGGGAAACAACTGCTGCTTGCGCAGCTTGGCCACCGCCTCGATCTCGTCCGTGGCCCGGATCTGACCCCGGAGTTCCCGGCCATTCTCGTCCATGGCCAGGTACTCGAAGATCCGTTTCTCCTCCCCTCGGCTCTGCACCGGAGGGAGATCGACCTCGGGACTGTCGAAGCTGCGACCCATGGCGGTCCTTCGTCCGCGGCACACGGAGCAACAGACACACGGCCGGGCGCACAACCACCCCGCCCGGAAACCGGAAACACCCCGCAACGGCGCGGGCCCGGATACCGTGTCAGAGTATACGCCCGGGCCCCGCCCCTGGCAAGCCCCTTGTTTTCGCAAGGCTGAGAAACCGGGGGGGGCGGTCCGCCGCATGAGGTCCCATTCGTCCGATCCGTCCGATCGGTCCGAGTCCCTCCCCTGGCCGCGCCCGGGCCTGGCGCGGGTCCCTGTCTCCTTCGCCGGGGGGACTTGGCCTGGAACCTGCGCTGCGCTATGCTATTCCGAGAAGGTCAACGGGTCGGTTCGAGGGTGAGGCCCCTTCCGGGGGCAGAGGGCGGAATGGGAGGGGGGGGATGTCTTTTCGCGCGGCAGCGAGGAGTGTGCGGCGTGGGCAATCAGAGACGGTTGAGGCGGCCGACGGCCGGGCCTTGTCCCCGGAGACGGCGCTGGTTCAACCTCATCGAGGTGGTGCTCGCGCTGGGCGTCATCGCCTTCGGCCTGGTGAGCATCCTGGCCCTGTTGCCGGCGAGCATCAAGTCAGGGCGCGACTCGGTCGGGGAGACCCATTCCTCCCAGGGTGCCGAGAACCTGATTGGCCTGCTTGCCAATCGCATGGGCGATGCCGAGAGCGATGCGGCCTGGGCGGAGGTCGCGCTGGTTCTCCCCACCGGCAAGCCCGGCGCAACGGAGCCGGCGGAGGGCTGGGTACGTTGGTTCGAACAGGACGGCATCACCTACTGGCGCGCCGGTGATCAGCAGCAGTTCTACCGTCTGGATATGCGCCGGGCAGGGAGCGACACCGCCGAGTTCACCGCCGTCTGCCGCGCCTGGCGTCAGTCCGTCACCCTCTCCGAATACGACGACGGGACCTGGAGCAGCCGTACCCTCCCCAGCAGCGAAGCCGTCGCCCTCCACGTCGAAATCGGCTGGCCGGCCGAAATCCCCTATGCCCGACGACAGAAGGCGCTCTACGCCCTGAACGTGTTCCGGGAGATCCAGTAACCCATGCCCCCCGCCGTCCCCAGCGCACGCCGGACCGTTCCGCGACCGAGACGGTTCACCCTGGTGGAACTCCTCCTGGCCATGGCCCTCGTCGTCGTGGTCGCCTTCATCGCCTTCCGGTTTTTCGCAAATGTGCAAAACGTCTGGCACGCCTCCGTCAGCGCCAGCAATGCGCACGACGATGCCCGCCTGGCCCTGGAACTGGTCGCCAGGGACCTGCAGGTCGCCGTGGCCCGGGAGGACGACCAGCCGGGACGCGACATCCTCTTCCACCAGCCCGCTCCCGATGCCCTCTGGTTCGTCAGCGTTTCGGCGGCCGATTCCACCGCCGATTGCGACCTCGTCGAGGTGGGTATCCGCCTCAACGGCACCCGCGTCGAGCGTGCCGTGGTGGATCGCAACTCCGACGACTGGAACATCTACGGCGACCGTGACGATGCCGGCAGCCAGGCCGGCTACCGTCCCGTCATCGACACGGCCGTCGCACTCCAATTCGTCTGCTACGACGACCTCGCCGTCAGCTTCGAACCCGTGCAGTCCAACCGCCTCCCCAGGATGATCAACATCTCCCTGACCGTCCTCGACGCCCGCGACCTGAAGCGCTGGCGAACCCTCCCCGATTCCCACAAACCCGCCTTCGAGAAGCGCTGCGCTCGCACTTTCTGGAAAACCGTCCGCCTTCCCTGAGCCCGCTGGTGCGGCCCTTCCTGCCTGGCACGAATCCTGCTGATTTCTTCCCTAGAGATTCCGCGCGAGGGGGCTCCGTTCCGGGAGCCGGGTGCGGGAAGCGAACGAAGCGAGCGAGGGAAGACGAGTATGGATACGCGAGAGACAGTCCGGGCCGGTGGCCGAGAAGACGAGGTGATTGCCATGAAGGCGAGACAGACGACGGTGGGGACGACGCGGAGAGGGCGGCAGGGGGCGGCGGCCGGTCAGTCCGGCATGGCGTTGCTGCTGACCCTGGGTTTTCTGTGCGTGCTGCTGATGCTGGTGCTGACCCTGGCCCTGACGTCGCGCACGGAACGTCAGGCCGCGGCCGCCAGCGCCGACTCGGTGCGGGGGCGGTTGCTGGCGGAGTCCGCCCTGGGAGAGGCCGTGGCGCGGCTGACCAAGGATTTTCGCGGGGTGCAGTATCCGGCGGACGAGTTCTACGCTCCCTCGGAGTCGAGTTCGTGGGGCGGCCGGCAGTACCTTGCCAGCCGGGACCAGTCGGACAGCCGGGCCGGGCTCGAACAGAGCCTGGCGGTGCGGCTTGGCGAGTGCGTGTTCACTCCCGAAGCCTCCCTTGCGGACGGGGCCGGCTGGGTGCCGATCCTCTCCAAGCGTTTCCTGCAGACTCCCGACGGTCCGGTCAGCAGGGAGGTGGTGGTCGGCCGCTACAGCTATCTGGTGATCGACGAATCCGGCAAGATCGACCCGGGGGCAGTGGTCCGGCGCGGCGTGGCGGAGAGCCTGGCGCAACCCGTGGCCGGTCATTCCGTGACGGAGCTGGCCCTGACCAACGTCGGCTTCGCGGACGCGGACCGCTTCTGCCCGGAAAGCACGGTGGACGAGATCTCGGGCACCATGCCGACCGAGGAGTCCCGCTGGTTCAGCATGGCGCACATGGTCAAGGCCCTCGGTCTCACCCAGAGCGAGATGGATCTGGCCGTCAGGACCCTCTTCCCCTTCAGTTTCGACAAGGAACAGTTCTGGCGGGACCGCGACAACGACGGAGAGTACGACTCCGGCGAGGAGGTCGACCGTCTCGACGTCCGGGCCTTCCCGGAGCTGAGCAAGGTCTACCACACCTTCGTGGGGCCCCAGCAGGACTACGGCCACACCAACGATGCCGGTAAGAAGGATGCCGGCTACGACGACTGCGCCTGGCTCAAGGGACTCGACGACAATCCCTGGTTCACGAGCTGGAAAACCCGCGCCTTCGCGGCCTACTCCGAACCCGAGCGGACCTATCGTGCCCGGGCCCTCGCCGCGGCCCAGGTCGCGGCCAACATCGTGGACTTCACGGACCCGGACAACGAGCCTACGGTCGCCTATCTTGACAATGACGGGCAGATTCACATCGGCGTCGGCAACCTGCAGCAGACCGTCGTCGGCACCGAACGCACCTGGGCCCTGTCGCAGATCGCCATGCGCGTCGAGGGCGATGTGACCATCGAGGAGGAGAACACCACCTCGGAAGCCGGAGAGGACGTCGTCGTGATCAACGACATCCCCTTCGACATCTACAACGGCGCCGTGGTCCCGCAGGAGGACTACGAGGCGACCATCACCATCCTCGGCACCAACCTCAGCATGTACGAGGACGGCGAGTTCCTCTACACCTGCCCGATCACCACGGGCGTCAAACTCGGTTCGCTCGAACTGACCCCCTGGGGCCCCCTGAACGATCCGGTCAACGCCAACGTCAACGACGAGAACAACCCCCGCAGCTACGATATCCCCCTGCGCTTCAACGCCGGCACGCCCATCAGCCTCATGGCGAACTTCTGGAAACACCCAGTGGACGAGGAGAAGGGCAAGATCGACTGGAAGGAGTGGGAGCTCTCCGAGGCCCTCGCCAGCACCGACCTGGCTACCGCCCTCGAACCCCCCGTGCGCGTGCTGCGCAAAGGCGATCCCGTGCCCTGGGCCATGCAGCAGTTGCTGCCCGACATGGTGGAGTACTACGTCCAGGAATACGTCGGCGAGGATGGCAGGATCGCGGTGCAACCGAATCAGGCCATCTGCCTGTTCCAGCCCACTGGGGGCACCTACCAGGCCCTGGCCATCCTGGTCACTCTCAAGGAGAGCGACGGCAGAGATATCGTGAACACGAAGAAGGTGACCTTCGCCATCGGCGGCGAAGTCAACCTGAACCCCAGCAACGCGGAGTGGCACGAGTTCCAGTTGACCACCGTCGACGGGGAGCCGTATGAGATCTTCGAGCTGCGGGACGACATCCTCAAGCAGCCGACCACCTACAACGCCAAGCACGTGCGCCTGATCCCGAAGGGCAACGGCAACGCCAACGGGCTGACGTGGGACGGGGAGGTTTACGAACTCCAGAACGGCAAGATGTACGACTTCCACTGCGAGACGGGCATGAAGGTCGTGCTGTGGAACGATCTCTACGACAGCAAGGGCCGGGCGATGGGCAAGTGGTGGCTCGGGTTCGCCGAAGCCGAGAAGACGATCATCACCATCGATGGCCTGCCCTACTACGAGGAGCTGGACGGAACGACGGAATCCGGCAACGTCACCACCGTCACCACGGACCCCGGCACGCCGGCGGACAGCACCGCCCTCGGCAACCGGCTGCGGGTGCGGGCGGGCTTCAAGGCGGAGTTGTGCTTCCCCTGGGCCACGGACGCGCAGCTGCTGGTGCCGCCCAAGAGCGTCGAGGTGGCTTACAAGCTGGAAATCGGCACGGTCACGGGCAAACAGCTGACCTACAGCGGCATCAGGGAACTCTCCGCCACCCAGGCCGCCAACGCCGACGGGGGAACCCTCCTCTGGACCGCCGACTTCGAGATGGACGACTGGCTGACCATCGAGAACGCCTTCGACGTCAACTGCGAACCGCCCCTGATCGGCTACACCATCACCCAGGCCCGCATCCTCAAGGTCATCATCAAGGACGAACTGGACAAGGCCATCGACATCGTGCCCATCGGCAGCCAGGACCTCTGCACCTTCGCCGGCGCCGAACCGGCCTTCAGCGACAAGACCTTCGACGCGGGACTCACGGCGATCGACCCCTTCATGAACGACCGCGGCCTGGGAGCGCCGGACTACCTCGACTTCTGGCGGCTCAGCCCCGAGACCGGGGTGATGCACCCGGGCGAAGGCGTCGAGCCCACGGGGTTCGGCGCCATCGATTCCTGCTACCGGACGGGGACGTACGCCGGCATCGACGTGCAGAACAGCCTGGTGGCCCGTCTGGGTGAGTTGGGCCGCGTGCACTCCTTCCTGCCCAACCGTTCCCTGCGCTTCTGGTCGGCCACATCCGGGGACGAGAAGGGCCATGACGCCGGCATCCTGGATGTCTTCAAGGTGGGCAACCAGACCAGTGCGCGCGGGCGTGTGAATGTCAATTCGCGGCAGCGGGACGTGTTGGTCGCCCTGTTCACGGGGGCCCTGGACGTGGATCCCGAGGCCGCCGCGGACGCCATCCTGGTCCGCCGTGCCGAGGGCGAGAGCTTCCGCTCCCTGGGCGACTTCTTCGGCGGCGTCTCCCAGATCACTCCCAGCAATCCGGGGAGCGATGCCGAAGCCGAGCAAGCGGCCATGCGCCTCGCCGAGAAAGTGACGGTGCGCTCCAACTTCTTCACCGTGATCGTGTGTGCCCAGGCGGTGCAGGATGTGGCCGGAGTGCCCTATCGCACCGAGGACGGGGATACCATGGTGGCCCAATTCGGCCGCTTCGACGTCGCCAAGGGCGGCCGCTATGTCGACCCGGTGCAGGCCGAGAGAAAGGCGATGGCCGTGGTCTACCGGGATGCACTGACCAACGAAACCAGGATCGAGAGGCTGGAGTTCCTGGATGACTGATCGTCCGTGTCCATACGCCGCGGGACGGTCGCCCGGCCGTCCCGCGGTCGTTCTCTGCCTGACTGCCCTGTGCCTCTTCCTCGCCTCGACGCACGCCGCCCCCGCGCCCCAGGCCCCGGCCGACAACCGTGCCCCTCGCACGACCCAGAGCGCGGACGGCAAGGAGGCAGCGAAACCCAAGCCGATGACACCGCGACAGGCCGTGGAACAGGTCGTTCGCATCCTCGCCAACCAGAAAACCCCGGCAGCGCTGTACGGCTACTACACCCATATCTTCCAGGAATTTGCCGCCAGGGAACGGCAGCGTAAAGTGACGACCCGGCAGGCGGCGGCGCTGCGCGACAAGATGGTCCAGCACCTCCAGGCGATGGGGGATCTGCTGAGGCAGATGGGAGAACGCGCCCGGGTGCGGGACGACATTCGACGGGGCGTCTCGAGCGTCCCCTTCCATGAACGGCAGAATGCGTTCTCCAAGGCGGGCATCGAGCACAAGGAGCTGCTCAGCCAGTTTGCCCGCATGGGGGCCGTGTTGCCTGCAACCTATGCGCCGCCGGCGGCCCCGGCAGCGCCCGCGGCGCCATAGAAGAACGCGTCGAAGAGCCGTGAGAGGAGAGCCCTGATGAGCAATGTGCGCACCTGGACGCTGACGGATGTTTCCCAGGGCGTGTTCCTCGATCATCTCGATCTGACGCCCAGCGCGGTGGCGCTGCCGGCGGAGGCGCCGTGGTCCATCCGCAAGGTGAGGCTGCAGGGGGGGCTTTCGGACGGCGTCGACGTGGTCAAGGTGAGCAACGGGGCCTTCTCGTTCACGGTCGTGCCGACGCGGGGCATGGGGCTGTGGCATGCCGAATACCAGGGCCTGGCCGTGGGTTGGGAAGCCCCCGTGCGCGGCCCCGTGCACCCCGCCTTCGTCAACCTCATGGACCAGGGCGGACTGGGCTGGCTGAAGGGATTCGACGAGTGCATCGTGCGCTGCGGCCTGGCCTCGAACGGCCCGCCCTGCACCGATGTCGTGCCCGACAACAACGGCAATCCGTCCGAGGTCTCCCTGACCCTGCACGGGCGCATCGCCAATCTGCCCGCGCACCGGGTCGAGGTGCAGGTGAAGGTGGGCCCGCCGACGGAGCTGACGGTGATCGGGATCGTGGACGAGACGATGTTGTTCTGTCCGCAGCTGCGCCTGGTGTCCCGCATCAGCACGGTGGTGGGGTCGAACCGGATCACGATCACGGATCGGGTGATCAACCTGCGGGACGTGCCGGAGGAGATGTCGCTGCTCTACCACTGCAACTTCGGGCCCCCGTTCCTGGAGGAGGGGGCGCGCCTGGTGGCCCCGTCCCTCGAAGTCGCCCCGCGGGATGCGCGGGCCGTCGAGGGGATCGGCGAGTATGGCGCCTACCGGAAGCCGACGCCGGGGTACGTCGAGCAGTGTTACTGGCACAACTTGGCCTCGGACGCCAAGGGCATGACCCTGGCGATGCTGCGCAATGCGGCCGGGGACAAGGGGGTCGTGGTGCGCTATCGCGAGGCCCAGTTGCCGTGCTTCACCCAGTGGAAGAACACGGTGGGCGAGCGCGAAGGCTACGTGACGGGTCTCGAACCCGGCCTCAACCTGCCCAACTCGAAGACGTTCGAGCGCGAGCGCGGGCGGGTCAAGGTGCTCAAGCCGGGCGAGTCCAGCAGCGCGGAGCTGGTGCTCGAAGTA
>JAFGRS010000623.1 GCA_016935045.1 Lentisphaeria bacterium
CGCGTCCTCGCGGGCACTCGCGGCTCAGCAGGAGCTTCGCCCTCCAGGGGGATGGAGCGCCCGCGTCCTCGCGGGCACTCGCGGCTCTCCAGGGGAGACGGCTCAGCAGGAGCCCTTCGACTGGGCTCAGGGCCTTGAGCAAGGGGTGCGCGGGCGCACCCCGCGTCGAAACGGCTTCGCCCTGCAGCCGGCCGCGCGGTCCCCGGGCGGCATCCCGCGTCGTCTGTTCATTCCTCCTCCGCGTCCGGCTCGTGCGCCGTCAGCGGCACGAGTCCGTCCCGGAGGATCTGTTCCGCGATCCAGGTCGCGATGTTGCGTGATCCCACTTCGTTGTGCAGGTACCAGTTGCTCATCCACTTCCGGGCGCTCCTGGTGCCGTTCACCTCGAACCGGGCCCGCACGTCCAGCGTCGGGATGTCGTACCGGATACAGCACTGGCGCGCCACGCGCAGGATCTGTTCCAGGGCCGTGGTCTGGGCCTGGGCCCATTCCCGGTCTGCTCCCCGTGGCACCGTCGACTCGTCGTCCCAGTCAGGGAAGATGGGGTGGGGGGTCCAGTAGAGGGACTTGCAGGGCAGGCGGCGCAGCTTCTCCGCCATCCTCTCGAAGGCCGCCAGCGCTTCCTCCTGGGACACGACCGGGCGCCATTCCCGTTCGTCCCGGTGACGGTACAGACGCGCATCCGCCAGGGAGAAGGAGAACACGACAAGGTGCGGGGAGAAGGGCACGATATCCCGGGGAATCCGTACCACACCCCGGGCCGTGTTGCAGAAGGCAATGCCCGCGTTGACCACCGCCACGCGCCGCTGCGGCGCGAAGTGTTCTTCCAGTCGCTTCTCCAGGAGGTGGGGCCAGCTCTGGTCCAGGTCATCCAGGGAGTAGGTCAGTTCGTCGCCGATGCAGACGATGCGGATATCGGCTCGCTCGACGCGGTCGACGACATCGTGCGTCATGCGGGGGGGCCAGTCACGGATCAGATCGTCTTCGTGCCAGCGTCCGGCGGACGGGATCCGCACCACGAGATGGTGCTCCAGTTTCTCCGGCTCGCGGGGTCGTTCGAGGGCCAGGGCCTGGCCGGTGCACTCCGGGCAGCGCGTGGGCTTCTGAAAGGTCCCCCGTTCGCAGAGGAGCTGTTCGTAGCCTGACCACTGGATGTCCTTGCCGCAGTAATCGCAGTGGAGCACGACGGCCTGGTGCTCGGCCAGGAAGGCCTCGCACTCCCGGCAGCGGCGCCCGGGGGCTTCCTGGCGGCCCGCCAGATGGTCTCGCAGCTGGTCGACGGCGCGGTACCCCCACGTCCGCGAACAGCCCGGCACACAGCACTTGATCTCACGGTCCTCCAGTGCGGCCAGCCTGTCGCGGCAGGCATCGCACATGCGCGCGGGCGTCCGGGTCACCCTTTTGATCTTGAGACGCAGCTGGGTTGCCCGGGTCAGCACCCAGGTGCCGGTGCAGCCGCGGTTGCGGCAGGGGATATCCCGGTCCACGGCGCTGTTGTAGAAGGCGTAGCAATCCGGGCACATGCGTTCCGGAGTTGCTCCTTCCTCCCCTTCCGCGAGGCGTCGTTCGAGCTGCTCGTAGACCGTGTAGGTCCACGTGCTGGGGCACTCCCGCACGCGGCAGGGGACCTGGATATCCTGGAGCTTGGCGAAGGCCTCGAAGCAGGCCGCACACATGCGCCGGGACGGCCTGTCGAGGGGTTTCCCGGCCAGGAGATGTTCGAGTTGCTGGTACCGGTTCCAGAGCCACGTACCGGTGCAGCCGCGAACCCGGCAGGGAACCTCCATGTCCCTCAGGTCACGCAGCTTCTGGAAGCATGAGTCGCACATGCGCCGGGGGGGAGAGGCGTCCGGGTTCAGGAGGCGCTCCCGCGCCGGCCAGGTCCAGCTGCCCGTACATCCCCGCATCCGGCAGGGCACCTCGAGATCGCCCTGATCCCGCATGGTCTGGCGGCACTGGGGGCAGAATCCCTTCGGGGCCTCGATCTGCCGGCCCTGGCGCATGGCTTCGAGCTGCTGGAAGCGGTTGAGGACCCAGGTGTTCCCGCAGCCCGGCCGGGCACAGGGGATGTGCCGGTCCTCGAGTTTCTGGTACAGCTCGAAGCAGGCATCGCACATCTTCTCCGGCCGCGGGTTGCGCCCGCTGGCCACATTGTGCAGTACCTCCTCGCCGGAGAAGTGGCAGACGTTCTCGCAACCCCGAATCCGGCAGCGGATATCCGTGTCGGGGAAGAAGTCGCCAAGGGTACCGAATGGACGCGCCAAGACCACATACTCCTGCACAGAGCAACCCTTCGCCAACCACCGGCGGAAGTCCCCCGCAAGAGGCCCCGGCCTGGCGAGCAACACGCTGCACACGATAGTCACGACCTGCGTTATGTCAATCGGATCGGTCGCATTTTGGGCCCGCCGCCCGGGGCGCCTGCCCGGACGCCGTTCCCGGCGCGAAACTCCGGCGGCAGCGGTTGACAACCGACGTGCCAGGATGGAACTTCTGGGGGCCGGCCCATGCGGACGGTGGGCGTCCCGGAACTGGCCGCACAAGCGCGGCGTCCCGGCGGCAACACGCGAGCCAGGAGGACATGCGCATGCGTTCGGCGGTGGGATTGATCGTCGGGGTGGCGTTGGGAATCCTGCTGACGTATTTCGCGGTCTCTGCCTTCCGGGTGAAGGGACTGGCGGAGCGCCGCACCCTGTCCACCGGCGCTCCCCGGGGATGCCCCACACCGGCCGCGACGGGAGTACCCGAGCCCGGCTGCCTGGGCCGCGAGGCGGGCCGCATCGTACGCGAGGCGACGGACAACGAGGGCGGCATGGTGGCATGCCTGGGCTCGGGGGGACCGGACGTAGCGTCCGCAGCTCTCGCCGCGGGGTTCGTCGAGGGCTTCGGCGCAGGCCATCGAGACCGTGTGGCCTGTCCGCGTACCGTGGCCGATGTGCTGGCCCTGGACTCCCTGCGGGCCGTCTTCTGTGCCGACCATGGGGACCTGGCCGGCCTCCTCGAGGAAGCCGAACGGACGTCCCGCCCCCTCCCGCCGGTCTACACGGCCGGGTTGTCCCAACGGCTCATCGAGGTCTGTGCCACTCCCGGCTGTGCGGTCACCGGCGTCGTCCTGTTCGACCCCGGAACCGTCCTCCGCATCGTCCACCACGATCCCACTGCCTGGGGCACGGACGGATCGGCGCCGCGGGAGATTCCCGTCGTGGTGCTGGAACCCGCGGCCGTCCTCCGCCTGGGGGAAACCGTCGGCATGCTGCCCGCCCCGCGCCGGAACACCCCCACGGAAGGAGAATGAACGGTATGAATGCACCCATCCGCTACGTCCGGGAGATCCCCCTTCGCCACGAGGTCGATGTCTTCGTGGCCGGGGGTGGCCCCGCCGGCGTCGCCGCCGCCCTCACGGCCGCACGGCAGGGACGAACCGTCTTCCTGGCCGAAGCCCAGGGCTGTTTCGGCGGCATGGGCACGTCGGGACTGGTCCCCGTGTTCATGACCTTTACGGACGGTGAGAACTTCCTGGCCGATGGCATCGGGCGGGAGATCCTCGACGCCCTCGGTGCGGCGAAGGGAAAGAACTCCCCCCTGAGCCCCAATGCCATCCCCGCGGAACTCCTCAAGCGGGTCTACGATCGCCTCGTCCTCGATTCCGGCATCGCCTTCTCCCTGGCAACCACCGTCGTCGACGTCTGCCGCGATGGGAACCGGCTGCCGCAGAGCATCTGCTGGGGCAAGAGCGGCCTCTTCGCCGTGCGCGCCCGCATGGTGGTCGACGCGACCGGGGACGGAGACCTGGCCGCCTGGGCCGGCGCCCCCTTCGAGAAGGGGGACGAAAACGGCGATATGATGCCGGGCACCCTCTGCAGCCTCTGGGCAGACGTGGACTACGAAGCCTTCCGCAGCTCCGGCGTGAACGTCCAGGAACGCCTGCAGAAGGCCTTCGAGGAAAACCGCTTCACCGTCAACGACCCCCATCACCCCGGCATGTGGCGCGTCGGTAACCACCTCAGCGGCGGCAACATCGGCCACGCCTTCGGCCTCGATGCCACCGACGAACGCTCCCTCACCGAGCACTTCCTCGAAGCCAGGGCCCGCCTGCCGGAATTCGAGAGTTTCTACCGCGACTGCATCCCCGGGTTTCAGAACCTCGAACTCGCAGCCACCGGCTCCCTGATGGGCGTCCGCGAGAGCCGGCGGATTCTCGGCGACTACGTGCTCCGCGTGGACGATTTCACCTCCCGGGCCGTCTTCCCCGACGAGATCGGGCGCTACTGCTACCCCGTCGACATCCATCCCTCCCGGCCCAATCCCCGGGAATACGCCCGCTTCGAGAAGGAGTTCCGGGAGACTCTCCGCTATCGGCGCGGCGAGAGCTACGGGATCCCCTACCGGATCCTCACCCCGAAGGGCCTCGACAACCTGCTCGTGGCGGGCCGGTGCGTCAGCGCCGACCGGGCCCTGCAGGGCTCCATCCGGGTCATGCCGGGGTGCTACATCACCGGCCAGGCCGCCGGAATGGCGGCCGCCATCGCCGTCGAGCGGGATGCCGACACCCGCAACGTGCCCGTGCGGGAGCTCCAGCAGCGCCTGAAGTCAATGGGCGCCTTCCTTCCCAACGCGGAGTGACCCACACACACCCATGCCGAGGTGCATGGTCCCCCCCCGCCGCGGGCCCTCCCCGGCTGGGCCCGAGCGGCGGTGTGCCGGAGCCATCCCCCGGTCGGACGGCTCGCCGGTTCGCCGGCACGGGTTCCCGGGGATGCCGTCTGGCCGCTCCGGGGTGACGCACGGCGTTGCAGAGGAGGCCCCAGACCTTGGGCGCAATATTCGGTTTCGTCAACGGCAGCCGGGCGGTCCTCAACCAGGACCACCTGGACGGGATGGGCGAGGTCCTGCGCCACCGCGGGCCATCGCATCTGCGCCTGACCTGCGACGGACGCTGCGGCCTCGGCTGCCGAGCCCTCCCCCAGGAGCCCTGCCACGGCCACGAACTCGCCGCCGACCCGGACGCCTCCCTGCACCTCGCCGTGGACGGATACCTCTGGAATACCGACGAACTGCGCCGCATGCTCCCGGAAGAGCAACGCTGCCCGTCGGCACCACTCCCGCTGCTCCTCGGAAACCTCTACCGCCAGTACGGCCCGGATTCCTGCCGGATGCCCTTCGGCCCCTACACCAGCGCCCTCCTCGATACCCGCAGCCGCCGCCTTGTGCTGTCGCGGAATGTCACCGGACAACGCACCCTGTTCTATGTGCAGACCCCAGGTTTCCTTGCCTTCGCTTCCGAGATCAAGGCGCTCCTCCGGCTCCCCCTTGTCTCCCGCGACATGGACGAGGAGAGCCTGTACTGGTACCTGGCGTCCGGTTACGTGCCCCAACCGGCCACCATCTACCGCGACATCCGCCAACTGGCGCCGGGGGCCCACCTGGTCTGTGACCTCGATGGAAACGGCTTCCGGGTTGCGCCGCGGGATGTCCGCGAAGGACGCGTCGAACTGGACGCTACGGCCGCAACCGACGAGGAGTATGTCGACGAACTGGACCGCAGCCTGACCGCCGCCGTGGAGCAACAGGCGGCAGCCCTGGGGGAACCCATCGGTTGCTTCCTGACCGGCGGCGTCGATACCTCCCTGGTGCTCTCGATCCTCAGGAAGGTCACCGCCAAGCGCATCGCCGCCTTCGTGGTGGGCTACGATGACCCCACCTGCGACGAAACAGCCCACTCGCGGCAGACGGCGGCATACTTCGGCGTCGAACACCATGCCCACCGCTTCGGCGCCGCCGACTTTGTGGACCTGACCCGGCGAATCTTCACCATCCACGACGAGCCCTTCGCCGACCTGGGCGCGGGAACCGCACTCCTGGGTGCCGCCCTGGCACGCCGGCACACGGAGGCGGTGTTCACCGGGGCCGCCGCGGATTTCCTCTTCGGCAATTTCGACCTGGCTTACCTCTACCGTTACTACCGCTGGCTGCCCTCCCCTGCCCGCAGGGCCCTGCTGGCGCCCTTCCGGCTCGCCTACTCCACACCCCTCGTGGCGCGCCGATTCCCCAACCTGCAGCAGTACTCCTTCCTTGCCGGAGACTGCTTCGCCGAAGCCTTCTTCACCAAGTGGCGGAAGCAGGAACTGCAGGCGCTGCTGCGCCACACGGTGCCCACGGAAGCGGGCAACTTCTCCCGGGTGTTCCGGCAATTGCAGGGACTCCCCCTCTCCGACAGGATCCTCAAGTCGGTGTATGCCACCTACAGCGTGGACTGCATCGACCGCGAGTTCGAACGCAGTTGCATGGCCCATTCCCTCCATCCCGTCAACCCCTACCTCTCCGCCGACGTCTTCCGCTTCGCCAACCGGCTGCCCGTCCGGCTCAAGTACCGCAGGGGCTATGGCAAATGGGTCAACCGCCGCCTCCTGCGCCGATACCTTCCCCTGCACCTCTTCGACCACCCCAAACGAGGTACCAGCATGCCCCTCGGGGCGTCCGTGCGGGACGCCATGAACGCCCTCATCGACACCTACCTCGACCCCGCACGCCTGCGCCGGGAAGGCATCCTGCAGGACCTCGCCCCGGTTCAGGCCGCCGTCGCCGCCTATCGCGCCGGCCGCCGTACCGAAGCGCCCAAACTCTGGGCCCTGATCGTCCTCGGCATGTGGCGTGAGCAACTGGGCTCCGCGTGACGGGATGGGATGCCGGCCAAGGCACGGAAAAGCACTTCCGGACCGGTAGCCAAAGGTCGTCCAGAGAGCGGTCTGCCGCTTCCACTTTCCTTGCGGCAGTGGATGTTCGGCTCCCCACCGTCGCGGGCACTACGGCCCAATGTGGGGCAATGTATGCGCTGCCGCCTCAGAGCCACCCAGGCAAACCGCGGGAAGATGAGTGTATAGTGTCAGCTGGGTGTTGTGCGACCTCTCCCGGTCACGGCCCTGGCGGTGTGCTCCGGGCTGGTGACGGGAGCAACGCCCGGGTGAGGTTCTTCCGGGCGCCGGGTCGCGATGGACTCCGTCGTCGACGCTTCCCCAACCACGGCACGACGGGCCTTCTTCCGGAGGTGCGGATGAGAACCAGGCGCGTGTTCTTCCTGCTGCTCGCCCTGGTCGTATCCGCCGTTCCCCTGGCTTCGGTGCGGGGGGACCTCGCGGCAGACCGTATCGACAGCCTGCAACAGGACCAGGAGGCAATGGACGGGGAGACGGCCCGGGCCATCGCCGCGTGGGCCCGCGACGCCCAGGCAACGGACAGCAGAACACACCTTGTCGAGGCCCTCGACCGTTGCGACGACCTGCTCGAACAGGCATCCTCGGCCAACACCGCCGCCGCGCTCGGGAAACGGGCCAGAACCGTCGCCGGCAAGGTCGCCGGACACCGCAGGAGGCTCCTCAAGGCCCTCGCCTCCCTGGACCGGGACGATGCCAGGGCTTCGACCCTGCGCAAGGCCCTGGCGGCCTGCCCCAAATCATCTTCCCGCATCACCCGTGTCCTGGAGAAGATCCCCACGGCGGGACCCGCCGTCTTCCTCCGCGATACGGACACGCGGGAGCCCTGGGTCGTGGGACCCGGCGAAACCCTGCGCCTGACCGTGTGGGGCCTCGACGGGACGGGTGCAGCCTGCCCTGCCCCGCAGGCCGCCGTGAGTTGCCCCACCCCCGGTGTCGTCAACGGGCCTCCCGTCGTCACCGCCGGCCCCCCGCACTCGGTCAGCATCTCCTGCGGGAATGCACCGGGAGTGGCGGAAATCACCATTGCTGCGTGCGGGATCGTCCGCCGCGCCTTCGTCGCCAACCTGGGAACCGGCGAGCCGCTGCCGCCGCAGCCCGAGGTCCTGGCCATCGTGCCCACCCCAACCAGCCTCTGTACCGGGGGCGGCTGGCTGTGTTGGTCCGACGCAACCGACCAACCCGTCAAGACCATGCCCACCACGGGAGGCGATGTCCAGGCCGCGGCAATCCGCCTGGTGCGACCGGAGCGTCTCTTCGCCTTCGACGATGGCCTCCTCGCCCTCGATATCCGCGACGGTTTCAGCCCGGGCGGCGGTGTCGGATCGGGGGTGATCCGCGCCCTGCTCCGTTTCGACATTCCCAGCGGGTCCTGCCAGACTCTGCATCTGGCCGGCAATGCCGCCTTCGCCATCACGACCGACGTCGTCGTGCGAGACCACTGTGCGTGGTGGGTGACCGGCGAGAGTTCGCCGGATACCTACACCATCCAGTGCGTGCCGCTGGATGGATCCCCGCCCGCAGATGCCTACAC
>JAFGRS010000624.1 GCA_016935045.1 Lentisphaeria bacterium
CGCGCCCGCGCCCCCTCCCCACCCTCCGATCGGCGCTCCACCGGGACAAGCCCGGCGGCGGCGTTGGGATCTTGAAACAGCCCTGCGGGCCCTGTTGCCGAAGTGGCGGGGGGGGGAGCGGCGCATTACATTCCGGTATCCAGTGTGCGGTTCGCGGCCTGTGGCAGGCATCCCCCGGGTCCAGTGCGAAGAAAGGTCCGATGGCGACGTTTCAGTTAAACCAGCAGCTGGTTCAGTCGCTCCGCCAGGAGCAGATCATGGCGCCGCAGCAGATCCAGGCGCTCGAGATCCTGCTGGCGACTCTCCCCGAGCTTGAGCAGCGCATCAATCAGGAACTCACCGAGAATCCCACCCTGGAACTCCTCCAACCCGGCTCGGAAGAGTACGTCGGGAATCCTGTCGAGGCAGAGAGCGGGGCCGCCGTGCCGGCGACGGAGGGCGAGGATGGGGGGCCGGAGGACCGGGACGGGGCCCTCGCGGCTCTGGTCGAGCAGCAGGGCATGTGGCGGGACTTCGGGGGCGGCTCGGGGGGAACGGTCCCCTACACCGAAGAGGACCTCGAACGTCGCCAGCACATGTTTGACTCGCTGACTGCCGAGGTCGGCCTGCAGGACCTCCTGCTGCAGCAGCTCCGGGAAGTCGACGGCCTGGACGAGGACCTGCGCGAAGTCTGCGCGCACATCGTCGGCAGCATCGACGAGAGCGGCTACCTGCGCACCCATCCGGCGGACATTGCCACGGCGCTGCAGGTCGGAATGGAGCAGGTCCGGCGGGGTCTTGCGATCGTCCAGGGGTTCGAGCCGGCCGGGGTGGGTGCCCGTGATCTGCGCGAGTGCCTCCTCCTGCAGCTGGAGCGCAAGGGTGCTCGGGAGAGCCTCGAATACCGCCTGGTCGAGGCTCACCTCGAGGCCCTGGCGAAGAACCATATCCCGCAGATTGCCAAGGCATTGCGTGTCAGTCCGGGGCATGTCTACGAACTCCTGGCCCGGATCCGTCGTCTGAGCCCCTTTCCCGGGAGTCTGGTGTCCGAAAAGGGCGTGGATTTCGTCTATCCGGAGATCTCCATTGTGCCGGACGAAGCGGGAGGCTGGCAGGTCGTCTCCAACCGGCGCGGAATGCCTCGTCTGCGCCTTTCCCCTGCATACCTGGCGATGCTGGAGGACCCCGAGGTCAGCGCCGAGGACAAGCGCTACCTCAGGGAGAAGCTGCAGGCAGGCCGCATGCTGATGCGCGCCATCGATCAGCGGCAGTCCACCATCGAGCGCATCGGGGAGGCCCTGGTCGAGTTCCAGCGGGATTTCCTCGAGTATGGCGGCGAGCACCTCAGGCCCCTGGTCATGAGTCAGGTTGCGGACCGGATCGGGGTGCACGAAACCACCGTCAGCCGGGCCATCTCCGGGAAGTATGTGCAGACCCCGCAAGGGCTCTTCCCCCTGCGGCACTTCTTCAGTTCCGGGTACCGCAGCGACGCTGGGGAACAGGTCAGCAGCCACGCCATCAGGGAGAAACTGCAGGCCCTGATCGACAGCGAGGACAGCGGCAAACCGTATTCGGACCAGAAGCTCGTCGGGCTGCTCCAGGAGCAGGGTTTGACCGTGGCCCGCCGCACGGTGGCGAAATACCGAGAGGAGCTTGGCATTCCCGCCACGCATCTGCGGCGGAGCTTCCGGGGGTGAGACCGTTGGACGCGCCTGTTCCAGACCGCCCGATCCCCGTCGCCGCCGGCGACCGTACGAGCCCCCTGCAGGCGGAGGCCATGCCCGCCGTGATTGTGCTGGATCGTCTGCGCAGCGCCTTCAATGTCGGCAACATCTTCCGCCTGGCCGACGCGGTGCGCGCGGATCGCATCGTGACCTGCGGCTACACCGCCACGCCGCCCCATGCCAAGCTGGCCAGGACGGCCCGGGGGTGCGACGGCGTGGTGCCCTGCCGGCACCGGGACAGCGCCGCCGAGGCGGTTCGGGAGTTGAAAGAGGCGGGTCACGTGGTGTACGCGGTGGAGACCGTGGCGGGGGCCCGGTACGTGTGGGACACGGCCCTGCGTTTTCCGGCTGCCTTCGTCTTCGGCAACGAGGCCCTTGGGGTGGCGGCTGCCGCCCTGGCCCTCTGCGACGGGTTTCTGCGGCTCCCTGCCGTGGGGGTCAAGAATTCGGTAAACGTCGCGAATTGCGCCGCGGTCGTGCTCTACGAAGCTTGGCGGCAATGGTCTGCCCGGCCTGGCGACGGAGGGGGGGCATGATGCGTGGCGCGGAGCCTGGAGGTGGGCGGTGTTGGCGGCGGTGCGGCCCCCGCTGCTGCCGTCGTACCGCGGGATGGAGGGTGGTGCTCCTGTTCTGGGCGGCCGTTGCCCTGAGGGGTTGGTGCGGTGCGGTTGGGGAAGCCTCGCCTCGGACCCTCCCGGTGCTGATCGGGGAGGTGTTGTTCGAGCTGGAGGTGGCGGCCACCCCGGCTGCCCGGGAACGCGGGTTGATGGGGCGCGCCTCGGTCCCTCACGACGGGGGCATGCTGTTTGTCTACCCCTCTCAGCAGCCGTCCCTTGCCTTCTGGATGAAGAACACCCTCGTGGATCTGGACATTGTCTACCTCGATGCCGCTGCCCGGGTGGTGTCCACGGCCGTCATGCGGGCGGAGCCGGCTCGAAGGCCGGAGGAACCCGAGGACGCCTACGAGCAGCGCCTGCCCCTCTATCCCAGCGCCGGGCCGGCCCAGTACGCCATCGAGTTCAAGGCGGGAACACTGGACCTCCTGCGCTTGCGGCAGGGGGACAGGATTGCTCTCGACACGGTCCGACTCACAGGGCTGGCGCGTTGAGGAGCGGCGGGGAAGGCATGTCCCCATCCCCCCGACACGGCCGGCTTGACAACAGAGCTGCGAGAGATGGAACGTAGCGCTACGCGCAACTGGGGACCATGGACAGGTTCTCGGCACCGATGTGCCTGTTGCCACGCGAAGTGCCGTTTTGCATGTATGTTCACTTGCCGTTCAACCATCCAAGCACGGTCAAACGGCTCCGGCACTCCGGATAGGTCCATGGTCCATGGTCCATGGTCCATGGTCCTTGCTGCGAAATCAGATACGTAGCATTTCCGAGACCCTATGGATTTCCAGCGACTGTACGAACTGGACTGCGGCATCCGCCACTACGACTGGGGCACGCGAGGCAGCCCCGGGAAGCCGCCCTTCATCGCCTCTCTGCGCGGCGTGCCGGCCGACGGACGTCCCTTCGCGGAACTCTGGATCGGCGATCACCCGGCCATGCCCTCGGTGGTGACGGACTATCCCGGCAAACCGAGCCTGCACACCCTGATCCGGGAAGTGCCGGACACCCTCCTGGGGCCCCCTTCGGGCCGCTGGAACGGGCCGGCGCTGCCGTTCCTGCTCAAGGTGCTGTCCTGCGAACGCCCGCTTTCCATCCAGGCGCACCCCGATCGGGCCCTGGCCCGGCGCCTTCACCGGCGTGACCCCGAGCACTACCCGGACGCCAACCATAAGCCCGAGGTGGCCGTGGCGGTGACTCCCTTCGAGGCCCTGGCCCTGTTCCGGCCCCTCCCCGAGATACGGGCCGAGGTGGCACGACTCGACCCCCTGCGGCGATTCCTGCAGGCCATCCCCGACGACGCGGACTGGCTCCGGCAGGCGTTCCGGCGCCTCCTTCTGGCGCCGGCGGCGGAGGTGGAAGCGGCCATCCATGCCATCGCGAACCGACTGCCGTCGCCCAGCGCCGGCCATGATGCTCTGTTCCGGCGCTGCGCCGAGTTCCACCCCGGCGACCGGGGTGTCCTGTCGGTCTACTTCCTGAACCATCTCCGCCTGGCGCCGGGGCAGGCGTTCTGCATTCCGCCCTGCGAGCCCCACGCCTATCTCTCCGGGACCGTCGTCGAGTGCATGGCCACCAGCGACAACGTTGTCCGGGCCGGTCTCACCGGCAAGTTCGTTGACGGGGATGTCCTGCTGGAGATGCTCTCCTATCGCGACGGCCCGCCCCGCGTCCTGGAGGGGGAGAAGACCGGCCCGGGGATCACCCGTTACCGTTGCCCACGCTTTGCGTTCGAGCTGGAGTTCCTCCGCCCGGAACAGAGGATGGCCCTTTCCTCCGATGAAGGCGTGTCTCTGCTCCTGGTCCTGGAGGGGACGGTGCGATTCCTCTGCCCGCGGTGTGAAATTCTGGCCCGGCGGGGTACGGTGTGGCTTTGGCCGGCGGTGGCGGAGACGCTTCGCCTGGAGCCGGTCGACGGGTCCCGTCCTCTGCTGGTGCGGGCCTCGCCCGCTTCTCTCGGGGTGCCGATGCCGGGGCAGGGGAGGGCGCCGCGCCGCCTCGGGAAACGGCTGCGGGATGTCCCGTCGCCCCCGCCCCGGGTGCGTCGTTCGGCGGAATTCTGAAAACGAGGTCGTCCATGGTGCAGAAGAAGGGCTCGGAGAGCGAATTCGGGGCCTTGTTCGAGGCTCATTTGCAGCGCCTGCGCACGGATTTTGCCGTGGGCGACAAGATCCAGGGGACCATCACCGCCATCGACCGGAACAGCATCTTCGTCGATGTCGGCGGGCGTTGCGATGCCATCCTGGAGCGCACGGAACTGGCGGACGCCGAGGGGAACTGCACGGTCCAGGTCGGCGACCGCATCGAAGCATTCTGCGTCGGCCAGGCCGACGATACGGTGCGTCTGACCACGCGCATGGCAGGCAGCGTGGCCGAGGCGTCTCTGTTCGAGGCCTATGAAGCCGGCATTCCCGTCGAAGGGCGCGTGCTGGCCGAACGCAAGGGAGGCTACGACGTGCAGGTGGCCGGCCAGCGCGGCTTCTGCCCGTACTCCCAGATGGACCTCTTCCGCCGCGAGCCCCAGGCGTACATCGGGGAGAAGTTCACCTTCCTCATCGGCGAGTACTCCGACGACGGCAGCAACCTCATCCTGAGCCGGCGCCGGTACCTCGAACAGGAACAGGCCAGGAAACGCCAGGAACTGCGCCAGACCCTCGCCGTGGGGGATCTCCTGGAGGGTACCGTCACACGCATCATGCCCTTCGGCGCCTTCGTGGACATGGGCAGCGGCGTGGAGGGGCTCATCCACGTCAGTGAACTGGGCTGGGGCCGGAACCTGAAAGCGGAGGATGTGCTCTCCGTCGGGCAAGCGGTCACCGTGAGCGTGACGGCACTGGATTGGGACAATGACCGCGTAGGCCTGAGCCTGAGGCATGCGCAGGCAGACCCGTGGGAGACGCTGGCGACCGATGGACGCTATGCCCCGGGCCGACGCTGCGAGGGCACGGTGACCAAGGTGATGCCCTTCGGCGCCTTCGTGGAACTGGAGCCGGGCATCGAGGGACTGGTGCACGTCACCCGCCTGGGAGCCGGCAGGCGCGTCAAACACCCCTCGGAGGTCCTCTCCGAAGGCGACCGGGTCGAGGTCTCCATCCTGGACCTGGACAGCGAGAGGCGCCGCCTCGCACTGAGCATGGACGACACCCTGGGGGACCTGGAGGAACGGGAAGGCGAAGCAGGAGAACCGGGCGACGGGGCGGTACGGCCGGGGGCGCGTCTCAAGGGCAGGGTCGAGGGCCATCGCGACTTCGGCGTCTTCGTCAAGCTCCCGGGGGGGCTGACCGGGTTGCTCCACATCAGCCAGGTCGAGATCAAGGGGTCCAGCAATCCGGGACGCGCTCTTTTCCGCATGTTCCCGCCCGACAGCGAGGTGGACGTCGTGGTCCGGGGCCTCGACGGGAAGAGGATTTCCCTCACTCTTCCGGCCACACTCGAGAGAGAAGCCGCGGAACAGGAACTCCACGACTTCCAGGATGGCGGCGGGGGAAAACTGGGCAGCATGTCCGGGCTCTTCGATGGGCTCAACCTGCCCCGCAACGATCCATCCCGCTGACGGCCGCGGGTACGGACGCAGGCTCGCGGCCCGGCCGACACGCAGGCAGCCCTGGCCCTTGACAGCGCGATTGCGCCCGGCCAGACCGCAAGCCGCCTGTGAAAAAGTGCCGACTGTGCCGGGATTCGCTCGGGATCGCTTGCAGAAGCTGGAAACACGCCGTAGAATATTGACATAACGTTTTGCGTGAGGGGGTGGCGGCGTGGCCCCCGGTCTCTGACGGGGGGCCCGCTGGGTTGCGGTCTTCTGATGGGGTTTGGGGCCGAGGGAGGAATGAGACTCTGACAGGAAGGGTCTGGAGACGGGTGATGATGGCGAGTCAGCGGCGGGGAAGAGCGCTGTTCGGGGGTCTGCTTCTGGCCATGGGACTGGTCGGGGCGCGGGCGACGACGATCCAGATGTCTCCCCTGGTGGGTCACCGTGCCGAGGGTCTCTACCGGGCGCCCAGCTATCTGCGTTCCGTGGACCAGTACGCCCGACAGGCGGAGCAGGATTACACAATCAAGCTCGGCAATCTGCGGCTGCAGTTGTCGCTGGGGCTCGAGGCGGAGTGGGAAGACAACGTCAACCATGCGGGGAACCGGGACAAGGAGGACGGCATCACGCTGATGCCGACGCTGCACGTGGGGATGTACTGGCCTCTGAATCCGGGGCTTCAGATTCACTCGGGCGTGGTTCTCGGCTACCGTTGGTACGTATCGGGTGGCGGCGACAGGGAGGACGAGGGTCTGATCGTCACGGGTACGGAAGGGGCGGTCAACGCCCAGTTCAGCGCCGACATGCGGGTGGGGAAGTCGGGTTTGCTGAGCGCCAGCGAGGAATTCGTGCGGGACATCGACGCCTTCACGGCGGGCCCCCGCGACGACAGCGGCTACGCCATCAACCGGAACCTGATCAACCTGCAATACCGCAACGAGTTCACGGACCTGACCAGCGGCACCATCAAGCTGGCCCACACAAACCAGTGGGCGGACGATTCCCACTACGAGGAGACCGACCACTACAGCGATTTCCTGGACGCGGTCCTGCTGCACCACCTCAACCGCTATGTCCAGGTGGGGCCCTATGTCCGTGCCGGCCTGCATCGGTACACGGAGGACATGCACAACGACTCCGAGGAGATCGACGGCGGCCTGAGCCTGGTGTACAGCAAGACGGAGCGGTTCGTCGTCAGCACCAGCGCCGGCTACAGCTGGGTCACCTTCGATACCGAAAACACCCCCACCGCGACCGACGAGTACAGCGGCTGGACGACACAGGCGGCAGTGCGCTACTCGAACAACCAGGCCACGACCCATCGCCTTACGGTTACCTATGGCGCCGAACAGGGACACCTGAGCCGGGGAACCAACTACTCCAAGGAACTCGTGGCCCAGTACACCATCTCGGTGCAGTTGCGCGAGGATCTCCTCGCCAACGGAGACGCGGGGTATATCAATGCCCGCGAATCCGACGGAGGCGACAACTACGATCTCTACCGGGTCGGCATCGGTCTTGGCTACCGCTTGAGCCGCGACACGATCGTGGACCTGCGCTATCGGCGGGAATGGCGGGACTCGGATGACCAGGAGGCCGGGGACTACACCTCCAACTCCATTGTCCTGCGGATCGTCCACCGCCTCTGAAATCCCGGATCCCGGACATGCTCTGAAGGTCCTGCCCAGGGGCCCGGTGAGCCAACCGTGGGTCCCTGCGGCCCGGCATTGCGCCATACCAGGGGGTGGTTCGTTGCGTCTGCCGTCCGGAGTGTGTCGAGAGTGGAGCATGTCTGACAGGTGAGGAGTACCGGTATAGGGCAGGGGCCGTCGGCGGGCGGCTGCGCGCGGCTCTGGTGGGGCGCCCTTGCGTCCGCGCTGTGGCTGGCCCTGTCGTCGGTCCCGGGGGCCGCGGCGGAGCCGACGGAGGAAGGTGAGATCGTGCTGAATCCGGGGGATGCGGTTCGCATCACCATGGTGCAGGATCCCGATGTGATGTTCGAGGGGGAGGTCTCCGTGATGGGCACCGTCGTCCTTCCCTATCTGCGCGAATTCCGCCTTGCCGGCCTGACGTCCGAACAGGCTGCGAAGGCCCTCTCCGAGGCCTATTGCCGGGAGTTGTACCAGGAGGCGACGCTCTCGGTGGTGCTGTTGCGGAAAGCACCCGGCAAGGTCTACGTGTACGGCGCCATCAAGCAGCCGGGGGTGGTCGCGCTGCCTCCCACGGGGGAGATCACGGCGATGCAGCTGATTTCGGAGATGGGGGGCCTGACGAGTTGGGCGGCGCCTGAACGTGCCTACATCCTGCGTCAGCCGGATGTGGCGAAGCCGGCGGAGAGAATCCCGCTGGACCTGACGGAGGTCTTCGCGGAGGGTGGCCTCGGGCGCGTGTTGGTGCCTCTGCGCAACGGGGACGTGTTCTTCGTGCCCGGCATGGATGGCGGCGCGCGGCAGATCATGACCAACGACGACTGCCAGATCGTGGTGGTGGGCGAAGTGAACGCTCCCGGAATCGTGCGCTTTGCCCCCGGCGAACAGCGCACCGTGATGCGGGCGATCTTCAAGGCGGCGGGATTCTCGAAGTTCGCCAAGAGCACGCAAGTCCGTCTGATCCGCTACGGCAAGGACGGCAACCGGAGCGAAGAGAAGATCAACGTCAGTGAAATCATCGACGACGGCATGTTGCACAAGGACGTGGAGTTGTCCCCGGGCGACATGCTGATTGTGCCGCAGAAACTCATCAACTTCTGAAATCACCGAGGCCCGGGTTGGCTGGCGCAGAGCAAGGCGATAAACAGGGCGATCCTGGGGACCTCATTCCCACACCGGGCGCGGAGAATGGCTCGGGGGCAGGCAGGCCTGCCTATCCACCCAAGGTCCCCTCCTATCCCGCGGGGGTTCCGGCGTATCCCGCGGGGGTCCCGGCCTATCCCGGCGGGGTTCCGGCGTATCCCGGCGGGGTTCCGGCCTATCCCGGGGCGCCGCGTGGCGGGGGCGCCCCTCCGGGCGCGGGGGTGCGTCCGGGAGGCGAGGGTCCGGACATCCGCTATTACATCGGGATTCTACTGGCCCGTTGGTGGCTGATCCTGTTGTTCCTGATGCTCGGGGCCGGATCGGGGCTGGTATACTTCTACCTGGCCACGCCGATCTTCCGCGCCGGCTGCCGGGTGGAGATCATCCAGGACCCGAGGCTGAACTTCGAGCAGGCAACCAGCCGCTCCGCCGCATTCCTCTCCGACCAGGAGATCAACCGCCGCGCCATTATCCTGCAGAGCGGGCTGCTGAGAAACCAGGTCCGGGAGGCCTTGGTGGACGAGTGGCGCAGCCAACTGCCCGAGAACGGGATGTCCGCCCGGGTGAATGTCACCCAGGTCCGCGGCGTACCGACGATGATGGACATCGGCGTCGACGCGATCGACCAGAAGTACGCCCTGGCCTACCTCACCACGCTCCTGACGAAGTACGAAGACCAACGTCGCGCCGAGATCCTGATCGCCAACGAGAATTCCCTGGCCAGCCTGAAGCAGGAACGCGACAGCGTCTTTGTGCAGTTGCAGAAAGCCCAGGACGATCTGGCCGCCTTTCTCTCGGCGCACAGCATCCAGCTGAACGAGACCAAGGCATTGTGGGACGAGCGTTTCCTGGCCAGCCTGATTCAGCGCCAGAATGCCCTGCGCATCGAACGCGCCATGCTCGAAGCCCAGTTCACCATGCTGGACAAGCTCAGTGCGGGGACCATCCAGGAAGTGGTGGACCTGAGCATCGAGACCCATCATGCAACCCTGGGGCACGCGCTGCTCGGCACCGGAGCCCCCGGCGAAAAGGCGGTGGGACTGCCCACGCCCATCCTGCGCGAGCAGGCGGACTGGCAAACCCGGGAACTGGAGTTGGCGCGACTCGAAGCCGAGAAGGCGGAGATGGCACAGACCTTCAAGCCGGACCACCCCAAGATGCGCGAAGTCGCGCGCCGCATCGAGGACGTCAGCCGGGACCTGAAACTCACCGCCGAGATGGCCATGAAACGACTGCAGGAACGCCACCGGGCCGTCGCCATCCAGGAGGATGCCCTGGACGATGCCATCAACGCCTGGCGTGCCCAACTGAACCTGACCGTGGCCGAGCAGGCACAATACCAGACCCTCAATGCCACCGTGGAGAACCTCAAGAAACTCAACGACGCGGTCTACTCGCGCTGGCTGGAGGGTTCGGTGCTGAACATCGACGCGGTGTTCAGCCGCCAGGTCGAGCGTCCCGCCGGGCACGGGATGATCTGGCCGAACCGAACCAAGGTCATGGGCATGGCCCTGGCCGGGGCCCTGGCCATCGGGGTCGCGCTCTGCTTCCTGCTGCACCACTTCGACACCACCTTGCTGGACATTGCCGCCGTCGAGCAACGCTTCGCCCTGCCCTACGTGAGCGGAATCCCCCACTGGTCGCGCCTGCTGAAAACCTTCACCGGCAACCGGAACCTGGTCATCGTCACGCGCGAGAAAACCAATGTGGCGACGGAGGTGTACCGCACCGTACGCGGCACCCTCGAACACCTCATCGGGGACCACCCGGGGTGCTTTACCATGGCCATCACCTCGAGCGACTCCGGGGACGGCAAGAGCCTGACGGCCCTGAACCTGGCGGTGGTCCTTGCCTGGACCGGCAAACGGGTCCTGCTGGTGGATGGCGACCTCCGCCGCGGGGCTCTGCACAAGGCCCTCGACAGGGAATCCGGAAATGGGTTCACGGAACTGCTGACCGGCAACGTGGCCTACTGGCGCGATACGGTCCAGAAGGGCGTCCACGAGAACCTGGACTTCCTGTCCTCGGGGCAGTACGTGCAGGAGTCCCCGGAACAACTCGGCTCGCAACGCTTCCGGGAACTGATGGCCCAGTGGCGGCAGGAATATGACATGGTGATCTTCGACACGGCGCCGGTCAGCCGCGTCATGGATACCTCGATCCTGGCCCGGCAGTGCGACGGAGTGCTGCTGGTGGCGCGCTTTGCCAAGACCCGCATGGCCGAGCTGCAGCATCTCCTGCGCCGACTCGAAGGCACACGCATCCTCGGCTTCTGCGTCAACTGCATCGACTTCCACCGCCTCTCCAAAAGCTACTACGGGTACAGCGGCTACTACGGCTACGGCTACCGGGACTATGGCTACGGCTACTACCGGTACTACGCCTACTACCGGCCCTATGGCGATCGCAAGGGGGCGAGCCGCAGCAAGCGGGCCGCGACAACGAAGGCGTCCTAGCGGCGCTTCCTAGGCGCCGCTACTACACAGTTGAGGCAAGTTCACGGGTTGTGTCGGGATGATACATCAGGCAGCCTTGAAGTGGGCGTTCTGGAGCCGTGCCATACGCCAGTCCCAGGTTCGTAGTCCCGCCTTCAGGCGGTCTCAGA
>JAFGRS010000081.1 GCA_016935045.1 Lentisphaeria bacterium
ACCTTGTGGCCGTGGGTGAGGTGTCCTCCGTGGTCCAGACTCATGCCCAGAACCGTGTCGCCGGGTTGGAGCAGGGCGAAGTAGACAGCCATGTTGGCCTGGCTGCCGGAGTGAGGCTGCACATTGGCGGCCTCCGCCCCGAACAGCGCGCAGGCCCGCTGCAGGGCCAACTCCTCGGCTTGGTCCACGTGAACGCAGCCGTTGTAGTAGCGCTTGCCGGGATACCCCTCGGCGTACTTGTTGGTCATCAGGGACCCGCAGGCGGCGCGCACCGCCGCGCTGGCGAAGTTCTCGCTGGCAATCAGTTCGAGGCCGCGCTCCTGGCGCTCCCTCTCGGCGTCCATGATGGCCGCGATCTCCGGATCCACCGCCCGGATGGGAGCGACATCGTCGTAGGAGGACTGCTCGATCTTATGCAGACGGCGGCTGTGACGCTCGGCCTCGGAGTAGGGGGTATCGAGCCATGCCTTGACGGTGGCCGTCAGGTCCTCGTAGCTCATCCCGTCCCCCCCGGTGACCAGGATATTGGACGCGTTGTGCTGGCGGCTGAGCCGCGCCTTCGCCGGACTCTCCGCCAGGGCGGCCCGGACACCGTGGAAACGGTTGGCCGTGATGCTCATGCCGATCCCACTGCGGCAGATGAGAATCCCGCACACGACCTCACCCCGCAGCAGACCCCGGCTCAGGGCCACCGCGAAATCCGGGTAATCGTCACAGGGATCGATCTCCCGGGCGCCGTAGTCCTTAACCGCGAAGCCCTGCTGCTCCAAGTCCTGCCTCAACCGGGCCTTCAAGTCGATGCCGCCGTGGTCGGCCGCAATGCCGATGACGATGGGTCGGGGCCCCCTTTGCCAGTCGCTGACACAGCTCATCGGGCGGATCCTCTCCCTTGGTTGCAGACAGGGTGTCATCACGGAAATCTGCTGTCCCGGTAATGTACCGTGCCCGGGTGCCGCCGCAAGGACAGCCGAACGCCCGGGGCACCCCCGTCCCCCTGGAGGGCGACACTCCGCGGAGCCGTTTCCCTGTCCCCCTGGAGCGCGACGCTCCGCGGAGCCGTTCCCCTGTCCCCCTGGAGGGCGACACTCCGCGGAGCCGCAGCCCCAGATCTCCTTATGTCCCTAATACGTCCGCTCGGAACACCTGCATAGGCGGAAAACGAGAGTCACACCAAGTAACGCCACGAGCCGAGTGGCGCAATAGTAGGCGCCACGAGCCGAGTGGCGCAATCCCCGGGAGAGTCCCGCTCGGCTCGCGGGACCTACTTCCCGCTGCCCTGTGGTGTTCCATCCCGCGTCCGCAGGGTAGGGCATTCGGAGCCCGGCCCCCTGTTTTCCGGTCGCCGCGGGGCTGGGACGTCCGGAAAACGGGCCCCTCCCGGTCGCCGCCGGGACGTCCGGAAAGCACTCCCGTTCCGGGTGTCGTCGGGTGCCTGTTTTCCGGCCTTCGCGGGGCTGGGACGTCCGGAAAACGGGCCCGTCCCGGGCGCCGCCGGGTGCCTGTTTTCCGGCCGCCGCGGGGCTGGGACGTCCGGAAAACGGGCCCGTCCCGGGCGCCGCCGGGTGCCTGTTTTCCGGTCGTCGCGGGGCTGGGATGTCCGGAAAACGGGCCCCTCCCGGTCGCCGCCGGCCCCCTGTTTTCCGGCCGCCGCGGGGCTGGGACGTCCGGAAAACGGGCCCGTCCCGGTCGCCGCCGGGTGCCTGTTTTCCGGTCGTCGCGGGGCTGGGACGTCCGGAAAACACCCCCGTTCCGGGTGTCGCCGGGTGCCTGTTTTCCGGCCGCCGCGGGGCTGGGATGTCCGGAAAACACCCTCCCTGGCAGGTCGGGGCGGGGGCGTCTTTTTCCGGATGCGGGCGCGGGTTGGGCAGGGGTGGGAGCAGTGGCAGTGGCAGGGCGCGGTGCGCCTGGGGACGACGTCAGCCCAGGAGCACGCGGAAGGCCTTGGGCGGTTCGCCGGTCAGGGCGTAGGTGATGGCGGCCACGATGCTGGGGAGTACGGCGCCCAGGATTTCGCCCGCGATGAGGCCGATCATGAGGGGGCGCATGCGGGTGTAGGTCCGATTGCCGCCGTATTTGACCGCGCCCCACTTGATGAGGGAGCCGAGGAGGAAGGCCCCCGCGAAGGCATGGATGTGGGTGGTGCACCAGGTGACGAAGAGGAGGGGATGCAGGGGCCAACGTTTGAAGCGCAGGCGGGCGGAACTGAAGAGCAGGACGAGGACCAGTCCGGCCGCGAACCCCCACATGCAGGTGCCGTTGGGCGCCAGATGGCCCAGGCGCTGCCAGCCGGCAAGGGCCATGCTCGAATCCTGGAGGCCCTGTGCTTCGAGCTTGCGCTTGACCGCAATGGCATTGTTGAACTGCATGGTGGGGACGGCCTGTTCCGCCCATCCCTCCCAGATGGCGCTGCCCTGGTCATACTGGATGTAGAGGGTCAGCGGCAGGGCGATGACCAGTCCGAGCACGACCGCGACCGCGCACCAGATCGCGACCCGGCCCAGCTTTTCGCGGCGCATTTCCAGCAGCTTGAGGGAGTTGGCCATGAAGGGCATGAGGGATTCCCGCGGGTCCATGACCAGGATCATGCTGATGACCTGGAGGAGCAGGAGCATGCGGGGGCCGAGGGCCGAGGCGCCGACGAAACCCCAGAGGATGCAGCAGGGGAAGATGTTGCTCTGGACGTGGAAGAGCCCCGCCTCGGCCACGATCCGGCTCATGACGACGTAGAAGATCACCAGGACGCCGGAGTACATCACGGCGAGTTGCCAGTCCACTCCGGCCACGACGAGATGGGCGGTGAACAGGAGCAGGAAGAACGCGAAGAAACGGCACCCCCAGACGGACAGGGGGTCGGCATCCGCATCCCCCTTCAGGCCGAGGGCACGCCGGCAGACATTGAGGTAGAAGTGCCTGCCGCTGTAGAGCAGGGCCAGGAAGAGTCCCACGTTGGCCCCGAAGAGGATGAACATGCGCGGCTTGAGACCGGTGTACCAGTAGCTGCCCTCGATGACGTTGTTGAGGTTGACCCCATACCCCGCGAAGATGCCCACCACCAGGGCCCAGAGCACGGGGCCGATGCCGAAGGTGAAGCTGACGTCGGTGGGGAGGAAGAAGCAGATGCCGATGACGGTGAAGTAGATGGTCGGGGTCAACAGGCTCCAGCCTCCTCCCCGGATGAGGGTCGGGAAGAACTGTGCCAGGGGTGTGAAGGAGAACCGCACCGGGATGGCGATGAGGTAGTCCGGGAACCACTGATAGAGGTAGTTGTTCAGGTGGATGCCCAGCACGGAGAGCGTGCCGATCCAGAAGAGCCTCTCGCCAAAGAGGGTCGGGCGCGCGCGGCCGGTCTCGGGCAGGAGGGAGTCCGCGAAGGCGGCAATGGGGTAGGGCAGGTGCTCGTTCCGGCTCCACTGGCGGTGGATCATGACCGAGAGGGCGATCATCGCGAACCACAGCGTCAGCACCATGGGCATCCAGAAGACGACCGGCTTGACCCAGGCATACCACGGGACCCTGGCCGGCGATACGTGACGTCCGGGTTCGCCCATGCCCTGAACGAAGTTCCCCAACACTTCGTCTTCGTTGCTGATGTCGGCCATCATGTACTTCGGCACCAGGGAAAGGACATCCTGTTCGCGCCAGGCCGGCTCCAGTTTCTCGAAGTGGTAGGGCAGGATCAGGGACGACGAGAAGGTGCGCAGGAGCCCCGAGCCGGGGAGACAGCAGGCGGCCAGGGTCAGGGCGAGGATGACGGTCAGCTCGCCGGCCTTCAGGTGCCAGCGCCGCAGGAGGGGGTTGAGGAGCAGCACGAAGAGGATGAGAGAGCCGTAGACGGAGACCGGCATGTTGTTGCCGACGAGGTAGGTCTGGCGCAGGATGCGGTCGTTGAAGAAGCTGGCGCCGCAGACGGTTGCGGCGCCCAGGAGGCCAAGCAGTACGGCGCGCAGGGTCATGGTTCTCCGCCATGCCGATGGCCCCGCTACGGCGCAGAGCCGATGGGATAGCATAGGCCCGCGCGCCGGCGTGTCAATCCCCAGGGAAACCCCCGGCGATGGGTCCGTGAGACGCGCGGGTGGTTCGGGATGCGGCTCGGCGGAGCCTCGCCTTCCCGTAGGCCGCACGGTCCTCCGGACGGCCCCCCCCCATCCCCTGTACGGCGCACGGTCCTCCGGGCGCCATCCCTTCTCCCCAGTACGGGGCGCGGCCCCAGCCCGGCTTGCGCCCGGGCAGGTCCCTCTCCATCGCGAAGCGATCGGCAAGCGGGGACCGGACGGTACGGCGCGTCCGCGTCCCCGCGGTGTGCGCCGTGCGTCCGGGCCGCTGGGACGGGGGGTTCGGGGGGCCATTCTGGTC
>JAFGRS010000625.1 GCA_016935045.1 Lentisphaeria bacterium
ACGGTCGAGGACGACCGGCTCCAGCGCCATGGCGTCAGGCTCAGGGCACGTGATGGAGTCGGCGGTCTCCGCCGTATCTTCACGTCTTTTCCCAACGTGACTGAGGGATTGCCCCCTGGGGCCCGCCGGCTGCCTGTGCGTCCTGCGCAGTAGCGTTGCTTCAGTCTCCGGTGGAGACGATCGCCGGCCAGTCGCGCAGCGCCGCTTCGAGCAGCTCGCGGACCTTGGGGGCAGCCTGTTCGACGAAGGTGCGCGCCAGAAGCGCCCCATGCTCGGCCGAGGCGTCCCGAGCGTCCACGGAACAGCCTTCGCGCTTGCCGTCGAGTTCGCCCTCCGGGAGTCTGGAGAGGTCCACCAGGTCGGGACGATAGTGCAGCATCAGCGAGGTCTCGTTCCGGCCGGCGTGGTCCCCGCCCTTGACCTGGATCCAGGAGGCGGGTTCGTAGTCCGTGATGGCAAGCACCTTCGGGTAGCGATGCCGTTCACTGAACTGGGCCACCCCCGCCTTCACCGCCTCGACATGCTTGCCGCCGTAGTGTCCCATGACGACCACCATGGCCTTGAAGCCCTCGTCGTAGAGGTTCTCGAGGTGCTCGAACACGTACCGGGTGACGAGGTCCTTCGAGAATTCGAGCGTATGCCGGCACCGGGCCCAGGGCTTCATGGTCTGGTAGCCGCAGTAGACGGGAGGCAGGACGACTCCCCCGGTTTCCCGGCACAGGTCCAGCGTCATGCGGTACGCCTTGATGGTATCGAGGCCGACGGCATTGTGGACGCCATGCCACTCGTGGGAGCCCCAGACCAGGTAGGCCAGGGGACACTCCCGGAGTACCGCGTTGATCTCGTGCGGCAGCATCTCCTCGTAGGCCAGCTTCATGATCCGTTCCTCCTTGGCTTCTTTCCACTCCTTGGCCTGGAACCGGCGCTCCGCCACCCCGGCCGAAACAGCCCCCCATCCCCGGATCCCGCGCCGCGGCCGGGGGAAACACTCTCCGGCCGCAGACCCGTCCACGCCTACCCCCGCCCCGCAGCCCCGTCGCCGCCGCGGGGACTCTGGGCCGGCCCGGAGAGCCTGGCCGGACTCACCGGCTGCCTGTTCCTGGCGCTGTCGATGAGCATCCGGAAGTGCCGCATGATGGCGTCGTAGAGGGCCTGGCCGAGGCAGGCGTCCTCGACCCCGGCGTCGATGCTGGGGTTGTCGTTGATCTCGATCACCAGGGCGCCGTTGCCGATCTGCTTCAGATCGACCCCGTAGAAGCCATCGCCCACGGCATTGGCGGCCCGCAACGCCGCCTGGAGCACGGCCGGGGGTACGGCCTCGATGGGCAGGGCCTCGGCCTCGCCGCTCTGTTCCCGGGCCGCGGCCTGCCAATTGTAGATCTGCCAGTGCCCGTTTGCCATGAAGTACTTGCAGGCAAAGAGCGGCTTGCGTCCCAGGACGCCGATACGCCAGTCGAAGTCGGAGCGTACGAATTCCTGGGCGATGACCAGGTCCGAGGTCCTGAAGAGGTCCTGGAGGGCCTTCCCGAGCTGTTCCGGGGTCTCGATCCGGGTGACGCCCCTGGAGAAGGCGCTGTCGGGCTGTTTGAGGACGCAGGGGAAGCCGGGGGTCCAGTGCGCCAGGACGCGGGTGAGGGACTCCCCTCTCTGGAGAATCGCGGTCCTGGGCGCCGGGATGCGTTCCCGGGCGAGCATCTCGGCAAGGAAGACCTTGTTCGAGCAGCGCAGGATGGACCACGGATCGTCGATGACGGCGAGGCCTTCGGCGAAGGCGCGCCGTGCGAAGCGGTAGGTATAGTGGTTGACGGAGGTGGTTTCGCGGATGAAGAGGGCATCGAACTCGCTGAGGCGGGAGTAGTCCTCGCGGGAGATCGTCTCGACGCAGAACCCCTCGCGTTCGGCGGCCCTGCGGAAGCGGCGCAGGGCCTCCCGGTTGGAGGGTGGGGAGACCTCGGCCGGGTTGGCGAGGATCGCCATGTCATAGGCATACTGCTGAATCCGTTGCCGGCGGAAGCGTTTCCGGGAGAAATAGGCCTGGGCCAACTGCAGCAGCAGATCGGCGTCTTCGGAGGGAACCTCGCTGAAGGGCAGCGGCGCGATCTGCTGGATCATCCACTTCCCGGCACGCACGAAGCGGACCGAGAGCAATGGCGCCTGAAAGAGATTGTAGAGCCGGCGTCCGAGTTCGAGGTACCCCCTCCGGGCAGTCTGACCAAAGTAGATGCGCAGGAGGAAGGACGCTTCGGAGACCGGGGCAAGGGCCTGCTGGATGAGGGTGTCGATTTCGACGGCTACGGCCCGGGTCAGGGTCTGGCTGCGCAGATCCAGAATCGTGGCCACATCGGGAATGGCGCGGTGACCCCGGGCCTCGGCCAGAAGAGAGACGTAGTAGCCCGTGCTCTGGTACTTGTAGGAACGGCACAGGTTGAACACGCGCATGCTGTCGCATTCGGCATAGGCGGGATCGGTGAGGTAACTCCGGGCCGTGACCACCTCGACGGCTTCCACGTCCAACGGCCAGAGGGACTTGCGGCTGACTACGACAACGTTTCTCATGCGGATGGGGGACCCTGCTGCGGAGGTTCCTTGGCTATGGGGGGTGTTTGGGGTGCCTGTCCGGGGTGCAGGCAGGCTCCGGCGGCGGATTCAGCTCCCGGGTCATGCGGACGGCGGGTCTGCCCGGTCCGTAGTAGTCCGGCAGGGAGGCACGGACGCCGTACCCCTGCCGTCGGTACCAGGCGACCAGCCGTGGGTCCGAAGCGTCGGCTTCGAGCGTCAGACGGCGGCACCCCTGCCGGCGGGCGAGGGTTTCCGCGTCGGCCATCAGGCGCAGTCCGAGCCCCTGTCCCTGCCAGCCGGGGTCGACGGCCACGGAGTACACGCGCAGGGATCGGGGGTGGGGCCACAGGACGGCCGCACCCACAAGCAGCGGGGGGCCCGAGGGTGTCGCACGTGCCTCCAGGAGACGGACCCGCTGCCAACGGCCCGACAGACTCCGGCGCAGGGCGGCACGCCTGGCCCGCCGCCCGGGCTCGAAGCAACGGATCTCCAGCGCCGCCAGGCACGCCAGATCGTCCGCCTTGCCCGGCCGTATGCTCAGTTCCATGATGCTCCGCCAGCCCGGCCCCCTCTCAACTGATCGTCACCCGGCGGACCTGCATGAGGTCCGTCTGCCCCAGGAAGACCTTCGCCACCCCGTCCTGCAGCAGCGTCCGCATGCCTTCCTCGACCGCCAGCTTGCGCACCGCGTCCGGGGTCGGACGCGAGGCCACCAGCTTCTTCATCTCGGGCGTGCCCCGCAGGACTTCATGGATGCCCGTGCGGCCTCGATAGCCCGTGTTGCCGCAACGGTCGCAGCCGCGAGCCCGGCAGAGGCGTACCCTGGACTCGCTGATCTTCAGCTCCGGGAAGAACTCCGCGCCGTAGACGTTGACCAGACGGGCGATCTCGTCGCTGTCCGGAATGTACTCCTCCTTGCAGTCCGGACACAGGGTGCGTACCAGACGTTGCGCCAGCACCCCGATCATGGCATCGGCGAAGTTGAGGGGATCCAGCCCCATGTCCAGCAGCCGGATGATCGTCTCCGGGGCCGAGTTCGTGTGCAGGGTCGAGAAGACGAGGTGGCCGGTGAGGGATGCCTCGATGCCGGCGTGGGCCGTCTCGAAGTCGCGCATCTCGCCCACGAGGATGACGTCCGGGTCGCAGCGCAGGAACGCCCGCAGCGCGCGGGCAAAGTCGAGGCCGATGTTGGCGCGGATCTGCAACTGCTGCAGGCCCGGCTGGGTGATCTCCACCGGGTCCTCCGCGGTGAGGATCTTGCGGTCCGCGGTGTTGATGAGGGCCAGGAGGGCGTGCAGCGTCGTGGTCTTCCCCGAGCC
>JAFGRS010000626.1 GCA_016935045.1 Lentisphaeria bacterium
ATCGGTCGGGTTGTCGGCAGCCGCAGGTCACCACGCAGCATAGGTTCCGCCGTGAGTTGTGACGCGAACAGACCCTATCCCGTCATCAACCGCATCGAGTGCAAGGCGTGCGGGCGTTGCATCGATGCCTGCCCCAAGGATGTTCTGTTCCTGAGTGCCGAACTGAACGAGCGGGGCTATCACTATGCCGTGTACCGGGGCGAGGGCTGCACGGGCTGTGCCAATTGCTTCTACGCCTGTCCCGAGCCCAACACCATCACGGTGCACCGTCCGCCGCGGAAGCGATCCGCGGACGATCCCACACAGGGGTAGATCGACGATGGCCACGAAACTCGTCAAGGGCAACACCGCCGTCATCGTGGGGGCCCTGTACGCCGGCTGCGACTGCTTCTTCGGCTACCCCATCACCCCGGCCAGCGAGATCCTGCACGAGGCCTCGGCCTGCTTCCCGGCCCTCGGGCGCAACTTTCTGCAGGCGGAGAGCGAGGAGGCGGCCATCAACATGGTCTACGGCGCCGCGGCGGCCGGACACCGCGCCATGTCCGCTTCGAGCGGACCGGGGATCAGCCTGATGCAGGAGGGTGTTTCCTACCTGGCCGGGGCTCGCCTGCCGGCCGTGATTGTGGACATCGTTCGGGCGGGTCCGGGTCTGGGGAACATCGGGCCGGAGCAGTCCGATTACAATCAGGTCGTGAAGGGGGGAGGACACGGCAACTACAAGGTCATCGTTCTGGCCCCCAACAGCGTGCAGGAACTCTGCGACATGACCATGGAGGCCTTTGATCTGGCCTTCGCCTGGCGCACCCCGGTCTATGTCCTTGCCGACGCGGTTCTCGGGCAGATGATCGAGCCCCTGTCCTTTCCCGCGGCGGCCGTGGAACCCCGGATCGATACGAGCTGGGCCGTCAGCGGCACCGCCGAGACACGGGGGAACCTGGTGACGAGCATCTTCCTGGACTTTGACGAACTGGAAGGCTTCAATCGCGAGTTGCAGGAGAGGTATGCCCGCATGGAGGCCGCGCTGGAGGATGCCGAGGTCCTCCTCTGTGACGATGCGGACATCGTACTGGTGAGCTACGGCATCAGCAGCCGCATTGCGCGGTCTGCCGTCGACCAGGCCCGGCAGGAGGGGTTGCGGGTGGGTCTGTTTCGGCCTCGGAAGGTCTCTCCGTTTCCGCGCCAGGCATTGCGGCGGATTGCGGCGCAGCGTCCCTGCACGTTGGTCTCGGTGGAGATGAGCAATGGGCAGATGGCGGACGACGTTCGCCTGGCGATTGGCTGCAGCCGGCCGGTGGAGTTGGTCTGCCGGTACGGGGGCAATCTGATTCCGGTGGACGAGGTGCTGGACCGCATTCGGAGCATAGCGGCATGACTCGGGTCCCGAGCGAGACGATCGTGGCCTGCCACGGCCTCTACCTGGACTTCCCGCGTAAGGGTGGGTCGGCGCCGACCGCGACGCACTACTGCCCGGGTTGTGGCCACGGGGTGCTCCACAAGCTGATCGGGGAAGCCTTGAGCGACCTGGGGCTTCTCGACCGCGCGATCCTGATCAGCCCGGTGGGTTGTGCGGTTTTTGCCTATTATTATTTCGACTGCGGGAACGTCCAGGTTGCGCATGGGCGGGCCCCCGCCGTGGGTACGGGGCTCAGCCGCGCCAGGGATGGCGCCGTGGTGGTTTCCTACCAGGGGGACGGGGACCTTGCCTCGATCGGCCTCAACGAGACCCTCCAGGCGGCCAACCGCGGCGAGAAGATTGCGGTCTTCTTCGTGAACAACGCGGTCTACGGCATGACCGGCGGGCAGATGGCGCCAACCACCCTGGTGGGGGCGAAGACCATCACCACCCCCGATGGCAGGGACCCCACCACCAGCGGTTGGCCGCTGCACATGTGCGAACTGATCGACAACCTTCACGCCCCGGTGTTCCTTGCCCGGGTGGCTGTCTCGGACATCGCTCACGTCCGCAAGGCCCGCAGTGCCGTTCGCCGGGCGCTGGAGATCCAGCGGGATGGACTGGGGTATACCTTCGTCGAGGTGCTTTCGCCCTGCCCCACGAACATGCGCCGGAGCCCGGTGGACACGAACCGTTTCATCAACGAGGAGATGGCCCGTGAGTTCCCTCTGGGGACGTTCCGGGACCGGGCTGCGGAGGTCTCGCCGCTGGTGCGTCCGGCGAGTGACTTTTCCAAGGAGAAGCTGGACGGGGTGTTTGGGCTGGATGAGGTGGTGGAGGCTCGTCGTCCCGCGGCGCCGTTGCCGGGGGAAGTGCACGTAAAGGTGGCGGGATTTGGCGGGCAGGGGGTCCTGAGTCTGGGGATCATGCTGACCCAGGCCGGTCAGATGGACGGGCGGAACGTCTCCTGGTTCCCCTCCTACGGCCCGGAGCAGCGCGGGGGCACCTCGAACTGCTCGGTGGTGATCAGCGACACGGCCATCGGCTCTCCGGTGGTGACGCATCCGGACGTTCTGGTGGCCATGAACCGGCCCTCGCTGGAGCGGTTCTGCGCCGCTGTGCGGCCCGGCGGGTTCCTTGTCTATGAGGCGAACGTGGGAGAGGTATCCCTGCCCCTGGCCGCGGGGGTGCGGGCCCTGGCGGTGCCCGCGCAGCGTCTTGCCGGGGAACTGGGTGACGAACGGGCGGCCAACACGGTCATGCTCGGGGTGCTGCAGGCCGCCGGGGTCACGGGGATTGCCCGGGATGCGTTCCGCGGCGCCGTCGCGGAGGCCTTTGCCCGCAAGCCCAGGTTGATCGAGCCGAATCTGCGGACCCTCGATGCCGGCCGGAGCTGGGCCGAGGAGGAACTTGGGGGCGTAATGCCTCAGTGGAGTCCGCCGCCAAGGACACCATGATCCCCGCGAGCCTCCCCTCGGGCCTGGAGCGCGAGCTTGCCCGCGAGCTTCCGCGCGGGTTTGGAGCGCGAGCTTGCCCTCCCCCTGGTCCGGGTCCGTCAGATCCCCGGCATGAGTTCCCGCAGCGCCGCTTCGGCGCGTTCCCCCGCCACCACCACGCCTCGGCCATCGGTTCCGGGCCGCACCAGGAGGACGGTCTCGAAGCTCGCGCCGGGGCGTCGGAGGTGTTGCCGCAGGATGTCGTCTGCGCTGAGGGTGGGGTGCCCCATGCGCTCGATCAAGGGCAACTCGATGGGACCCCGCCGGTTGATGGCCCGGTAGATCACCTCCGTACAGCACAGGTGGGTGGCATCGTTGAAGTCGAAGCGGAAGTCGTAGCCGGCGTCGATGTAGAGGAACACGGTCTTCAGGGCCTGCACCGTGTCGGCGGGGGAGAGACGTGGACGGAGCACGACGGCCCGTTGTGTGTGCCCTCCCAGGACATGGTCGAGGGAGTTGAAGATCACGCCTTCGGCCACGGCTTCCACGAGGTCGGCCTCCGCACTGTCTTCCAGGCGTTCCCACTCCAGATGGCGGAGGACCTGGGATCGCCGGGCCTGCGGCACATCGGCAAACAACTCGGGAACGAGGCCCTGCTCACGGCGCTGGCGGGTGCCGCCGACATAGAGGATGCCGTGTTTGAACACCCCGGGCAGGAAGATGTTGCTCATGTAGCCGGAGCTGAAGGTCAGCACCAGGTCTCCGGGGCGCAGCAGGCGGCGCACCCGGGCCATGTCGGCCGGCGTCAGCACGACCCCAGCCGCGACGGGATTGCGGATGCGTCCCACGTTATTGAAGAGGATCGCCCGGACTGCGTAGAGGTTGTCCTGAAAGGCTGCCTTGGACCTGTCCACCAGAGCCATCAGTTCACTGTGCCGGAGGCGGTTGCGGACGCTGGGAAGGAGCAGGGACCGGGCTTCGAGGATGGCGGTTACGGTGGCATCGGCCTGTTGGTAGAAGAGGTAGTTCTCGCGGATGAGTTCCCGGTAATCCGGGTTGGAGATGGAGACGGCATAGAGGGATGTGGCGGGGTTGCCGGCATCCTCGCGGAAGACTTCCCAGGCAGCCCGCAGGGCGCAGAGGTTGTCCACGTCGGTGACGCTGCGGAAGAGGCGGTCGTAGGTTCCGGGAGGGATGTTGCAGGGGTGGTAGGCCTCGTTGAGTTTGCCGATGACGGCCGGGCATTCGAGGAAGGTGTACACGAGCCGGGAGGTATAGTGCGCCAGTTTCAGCGCCGCGTTGAACCCCAGGATGATCTCCCGCGCCTCGGTTCTGGAGGCTGGACGGTCGGGCGGACCTTCGCCGCGGTACTCGTCGACGATCTCCCAGAGGGCTTCCCGGCAGAGCAGGTACCGAAACAGCAGCGATTCGATGGCCGCGTGTTCGTCGCTGGTGTAGAACCCCCTCTCCCGAAGCCCGACCGACGCCTGCAGGCGAACCATCTCCTCTTCCATCGCGGCCAGCTCCCCGCTGAACCGCCGGAGCAGGTGAAGATCCCTGCCGAGCCGCTCCGGACTCGCCTGCCCGAAGACAGCACTCACGGCCGTGAGCGCCAGAACCCCGACCGCGTGCCGTAGACATCTGCCGACCCGTCCCCGCATCGCACGGCCCTCCGTCCGGTCCCGTGGCCCAGAGACCGTTGCATCAGCCTACCCTTCGTCTCCTCGCTCCACCAGGTCCCGGCGCAACTCGGCGAACACGCGCATGCTGCAGAAGGCGGGCCCGCACATGGTGCAGTAGTGCTCCCCGCGTTTCTCCCGCAGACGGCAGGACATCTCCGGGTCCCCTCCCTCCGTCCCCGGCGCCTGTTCCGCGAGGGACTCGTTGCGCAGGGCCCGGGCATGGTCCGGGTCGAGGGAGAGTGCGAACTGCTGCTCCCAATCGAACGCCGCCCGGGCCCGGGAGATGGCGTCGTCCCGGTCCCGGGCGCCGGGGATGCCCCGGGCCACGTCGGCGGCATGGGCCGCGATGCGATAGGCGATCACGCCGTCCCGCACGTCCCGCTCGTTGGGCAGCCCGAGGTGCTCCTTGGGGGTCACGTAGCACAGCATGGCCGCGCCGTGGAGGGCCGCCACGGCCGCCCCGATGGCCGAGGTGATGTGGTCATAGCCCGGAGCGCAGTCCGTGACCACCGGTCCCAGAACGTAGAAGGGAGCATCGTCACAGACGGCTCTCTCCCGTTCCATGTTCATGGCGATCTGGTGCAGGGGAATGTGACCGGGACCCTCGACCATCGCCTGGACGCCGCCGGCACGGCTGCGCCGGACCAGATCGCCCAGTACATCCAGCTCCGCAAACTGCGCCTCGTCCGAGGCGTCCGCCAGGCACCCGGGCCGCAGACCGTCACCCAGGGACAGGGTCACATCGTGGCGCCGACAGATGTCAAGAATGTCGTCAAAGCGTTCGTAGAGTGGATTTTCGGCACCTTTCGACGCCATCCACCGGGCCAGAATGGCCCCTCCCCGGCTGACGATCCCGAGGAGCCGTCGGGCCGCCAGCGGCACATGTCGGCGCAGCAGGCCGGCGTGGAGGGTCATGTAGTCGACGCCCTGTTGCGCCTGGCGCTCGATGACCGTCAACAGCAGTTCGGGAGTCAGCGCCGTCGGCTCGCCGGCGAGGCACACCGCCTCGTATACCGGGACCGTACCCACGGGGACGCGGCACGCGGCCAGGATGGCGACCCGGATGCGGTCCACGTCCGGCCCCGTGCTCAGGTCCATCACCGTGTCTGCCCCGTGTCGGACCGCGGTCTCCAGCTTGCGGAGTTCGCCCGGCAGGTCCCCCGAGACGGTGGAGGTCCCCAGGTTGGCGTTGACTTTCACCGCGAGTGTGCGCCCGATGCCGATGGGCGCCAGTTCCCGGTGGTGACGGTTCGCGGGGATGACCACGCGCCCCGCGGCCACGCCTTCGCGGATCTCGTCCCCATTCCGTTGCTCGGCTCGGGCAACCGCTGCCATGGCCGCACTGAACCGACCCGCCCGGGCCAGCGTGAGTTCGGTTTCGCCTGCTTGCTTTGCGGAACACATTCGCACGACTCCGACAACCGATACCGACTGCGCGGGAATCCCGCGGGATTCGCGACTCCTCCCCCAGCCGGCAACACTGTACCACCAATCGGGCGTCCCCTCAAACCGCCCCCGCGGCGGAATGCCTCAACCGTGCCCGGGCGGCCCGGCTGCCCGGGCGTCTCGAAGGAAGCTCCGGCGGCAGTGCAGGGCTCCCTGCGCGTACTCCACGGATCGCCCCACGGTAGTCTGCACGTCCCCGGCGGAATTCGGGCAGGGCCGCAATCTCGACCGGCATGGGGTACAGTATGGGCGCCCGGCACGGCGTCGCCCGGATGCCCTGCCGGGCGGTCATCCGACGGCAGAGGTACGCAACCGGCGATGAGTGCGGACATCCTTCTGGCCACCCTTGCCTGCGGCATCTTCGCGGCGGTTGCCGTGCTGGCCGCGTTCCATGCCCGGGACCCGGCCCCGGCCCGGGGTCAGGACATGGGGGCGATCGCGGTTACGGGGGTCCTCTGTCTGGTTGCTTCCCTGGTGGTACGGGGGTTGCGTACGGGACGTCTGCCGGCCGTTGGCGGCTTCGAGGCGGCCTGCTGGTATACCGTGGCCGTCACCCTTGCCTTTCTCTGGGTGGGGCTGCGGCGGCGGGTGCTGCGGACCCTCTCGGCGGTGCTGTTTCCCTGCCTGACCGTGGTGCTGGCTCTGGGCCTTGCCTGTGCCGGCGGCGAGACCCCCGTGGATCCCAGGCTGCGGCATCCCCTGGTGGCCGTGCATGTGGTGGCGGCCTTCGCGGGCTACGGTCTCTTCACTCTTGAAGGACTGCTGGCCGCCGCGTACCTGCTCCAGGACCGTTGTCTCAAGCGCAAGCGCTTCGGCGGGATGGCGGCGTGCCTGCCTCCCCTCGAAGCGTTGGACCGGGTCATGAAGGAGCTGATCGGGCCGGCCGTGGGGTTGTTCACCCTTTCCATCGGCATGGGCATCGTCCTCTCCTGGGTCAACCGCTGGGGACTGGCCTGGGCCGCTGACCCGAAGGTCGCGGCCACCGCGGCCACGTGGGTCGTCTACGTCGTGCTCTTCTACCTGCGCTGGCGAGCCGGACAGCATGGACGCGGCCTTGCCTGGGTGGCCGTGCTCGGTTTCTGCTGTGTGCTCCTGACCTTCCTGGGTGTCCACCTGGTGGCGGAAAGCCTGCACGATTTCGGCTTCGGGTTCCCCCAGGCGCGGACCAACGGACAGCGGCAAGCGTGGCCGTGTGCACGCCAGGGAGAGGCCGTTCTCTCCGGCCCCGCGTGTCCATTCCATCGGCTGGAGACCCCGCGGACGTGATGGACTTCGTACTGCTAGGCATTCACTTCCGGTCGGCGCCGCTGGCCGTGCGCGAACGCCTGTCCGTGCCCGCCGCCGAGCTGCCCGAACGGCTGCGGGCCATGCAACCGCGACTGCCCGATGCGGAACTCATGCTCCTGCCCACCTGCAACCGCTGCGAACTCTATGCGGCGGCACCCCGCCTTCTCGACCCGGATGCCCTCCGACAGGCCTTCCTCGATCCCCTCGGCGCATCCGAGCCCGACATCCTCCCCTACCTCTACCTGCACCGAGGCCGCGAGGCCGTCACCCATCTCCTGGTGGTGGCTTCAAGCCTCGATTCCCTCGTCATCGGGGAGACCGAGATCCTCGGCCAGGTCAAACAGGCCTACCAGGCAGCCTGCGAAGCGGGCAGCGCCAGGACGTTCCTCCATGCCGTCTGCCAACACGCCTTCCGCGCCGCCAAGAGGGTCTACACGGAGACAGACCTCGCCCGCGGACGCGTCTCCGTGGGGTCCATTGCCGTGGACCTGGCCGGGAAGGTCTTCGCGGACCTCGAAGAGAAGGTGGTGCTGGCCATCGGGGTCGGGGAGATCGGGCGGCAGGCGGTCCGCTGCCTTGCCTCGAGGGGGGTGCGCGAGCTGCTGGTGGCCAACCGTTCGCCGGAACGGGCCGCCGCCGTCGCGGCGGAGTGCGGGGGACGCGCCATCCCCTTCGAGTCCCTCGCTGAAACCCTGCCCCTGGCGGACGTGGTCGTCAGCTCCACCACCGCTCCGGACTGCATTCTCCACGCGGACACGGTTCGCCAGGCCATGGCCCGGCGCCGCAACCGCCCCATGCTCTTCGTGGATCTGGCGGTACCCCGGGACGTCGAGGAAGCCGTTGGACGCATCGAGAACGTCTACCTCTACACCATGGACGACCTCGCCGGAATGGCGGAAGTCAATGCCTTCCGGCGCCGGGAGGCCATCGAAGACGCCCACCGCATCGTCGCCGCGGAAGCCGCGGCCCTGACCGCGGACCTGGAAGCGGGAGCCCCGCACATCGGCGAACTCATGAAAGCCCTGGACGACACCGCGGCGCGGATCCTCGAAACGGAACTCGACCGCGCCTTTGCCAAGGAGACGGTGGCCCCCTTCGGCGAACCCTGCGAACACTGCCGCGAACAGATCCGGATCATGCTCCACCGCGCCCTTGCCAAGATGACGGCCGGGCCCAAGACTGCCCTCCGGGAAGCCGCGCGCAGCGAGGAATGGGACACATTCGCGCGCGTCGCCTCGCGGTTGTACCATACCATGGCGGATACGAACGACCGGGATGCGGACCCGGAGTAGTGCGCCGGCCCGCACGTTCCTGGTCGCGAGCCGGGAGCAGGAAGTACTCCGTCTCGCGCAGGGACGCCTCAGCGATGTTCGGAAAGTGCAGGTAGTCACGTTTCGAGTTTCGAGCCGATCCTTCACCTCATCGTCACCGGCGGCGGCCTCAGCCTGGATGGAAAGCGC
>JAFGRS010000627.1 GCA_016935045.1 Lentisphaeria bacterium
CCCGATGAGTGGTACGCCAATACCCTGACCCTGGCCAACTTCCTGTGCGGCATCGCCGCCATCGGGAGTGTGTATGCCGGGCATCCGCTGCGTGCCTTCGTACTGGTTTTTCTGGGCCAGTTCTTCGATCTCTTCGACGGGCGGCTGGCCCGGATCTTCGGCTCCACCCGCCACGGGCCCATGTTTGACGACGTGGCGGACGGCACCAGTTTCGGAGCGGCCACCGCCTACCTCGTGATGACCGAGCTCTCCAAACACCTTCCCATCGCGATCGCCGTGTCGCTGGCGGTGTTCTACGTCGGCTGTGTGATCTACCGCCTCCACCGCTTCCTCCATCCCAAGGTGGCCTTGCCCGACGGGGTGTTCGACGGCATGCCCTCGCCCGCCGGCGCCCTGTTGGCGGCGGCATCGGCCCTGCTCTTCGGCAGCACCGCGCCCTGGCTCGCCGCTCTGCTGGTGGCGGCCGCCTCGCTGCTCATGATCTCGCACCTGCGCTACCGTCATTTCGCCCGCAGCATCTGGCCCGCGCTGCCGCGCGCCATCAAACCCGTCATCTGTATCGTGGCAATCATCTTCGCCGACGCGGCGCTGGCACACAAGCTCCCCCACGTCTCCTTCAGCCTGTGCTGCTTCCTCATCGGACTCGCCTACACCTTCTACGGCATCGACTTCCGCTTCTACCGCGGGACCCGGAAAACCCCCGCCACCAGGACCCAAACGGCACCCGCCGGCGAGGGCTGATGCCGTTCGCCTCCCCCCGGGCGCAAACCGAAACCGCGCCCGGGGAGAACGGGAGACGGACGGGGAGGGGGAAACGGATGGGAAGGGGGAAACGGACACGTACGGACGAAACGGACACGTACGGACGGGGGAATATGGGGAGGCCCGCGCCCGGCACGCACCTGCCCTCCCCTGCCGTCCCCTCCCCTCCCCTCCGTTTCGTCCGTTCCTGTCCGTTCGTGTCCGTTTCCCCCTCCCCCCGTCCGTTTCCCCCTGCCCGTCAGGGGGGTTCCGGACCGGTGATCGGCCAGGGCGCCGGCCCCAGGATGTGGGTCGGCTTGGGGAACAGGACCCGCGCCAACTGCCGCAGGGTGCGCCCTGCGCCGGGATGGACCCAGTCCGGCAGCAGCTCCGCCGCCGGCAGCAGGCAGAAGTCGCGTTCCAGGAGGTCAGCCGCCGGCAGATCGTCCGCGGGGCTGCTGAGGGACCCGTAGAGGAGGAGGTCGAGATCGAGGGTCCGCGACGCGAAGCGGTCCTCCGGGTCACGGCGCCGCGCACAGCCTGCCTCGATATCGCGCAGTTGGTGACGCACTGCGGCCGGGGAGAGGACGCTCCGCACCGCGGCCACGCCGTTGACGTAGTCCGGCTGCTCCCGTCCGCCCAGGGGCCGCGTGCGGTAGAAGGTCGAGGTCCGCACGTCCCCGAAGCGCTCCCGCAACAGACGCACTGCCCTCGGCACGAAGCGTTCGGGACACTCGTTGCTCCCGATGCCGATGAGGACATCCACACGCTCCCCCTCCGGCATGCTCACGCGCCGCCTCCCCCCGGGGCGCCCTCACCCCGGGACCCCTGCTGGTAGTCCGCCCGGGTGCGCTCGACCTCGACCGCCACCGTCCGCGCAAAGCGCAGGGCCCCCGGCTTCTCCACCCGGATCCATGCCTTCTCCACCGCGGCGTGCTCGAGACAGAGGCGGGCCACCTCATGCGCCAGGCGTTCCACCAGCAGGAAGCGGGACCCCTCGACGAAGGTCCGGATGCCGGCTTTGAGGGACTTGTAGTCCACCGTGTCGCCGAGGGCGTCGCTGCGGCCCGCGGCCCGCAGATCGACGTCGAGTGCGATCCGCAGAACCACGTCCTGCTCCTTGACCCGTTCCTCCGGGTTGACGCCTACGATACAGCGCAGCAGCAGGTCTTCGATGACGATCCGGTCCATGTTCACGTCCTCGCGCGACGACGTTTCCGGGGCCTCTGGACGTAGGGCTGGGCATAGAACGGGAAGGCCGAGGCGCGCTCCGGATCCAGGCCCGCAGGAAGGTAACGCCACCTCCTGTAGGTCCACAGGTACTGCTCCGGACACCCCCGGATGAGACCCTCGTTCGCCTCGATGATCGCCTGCATGAGGGCCTCTTCCGTGCCGTAGACCGAGACCGGCCGCGCCAACTCCAGGCTCCGCATGCGGAAGCCTCCCTCCTGCCGCAGGCAGGCCGCCACCAGGACCCTCAGCCCCAGGCGGCGCGCCAGAACGGCAGGCCCCCGGCTCACCGTCACCGGAAGTCCGAAGAAACGCACGAAAATCCCCCCCTCCCCCGGCCGCGTGTTCTGGTCCACCAGGATGCCGATATGCCGGCCCTCACGCACCGCGCGGGAGATGCCCCTCACCGCGCCGTCGGAGGGGATGATCTGCAACCCGTGCGCGGCGCGCGCCCGGGTCAGCATGCGGTCCACGAGGGGATTGCGGAGCGGGTGAGCCACCGCCGCGGCGCGCACGCCGTGCAGGGAGATGGCCTGCCCGAGCAGTTCCCAGCTTCCCAGGTGCGGCATGACGACCAGGGTTGGCGGCGCAAGGGGGTCTTTCAGGCTTTCC
>JAFGRS010000628.1 GCA_016935045.1 Lentisphaeria bacterium
ACCATGACCCCGATCTCGTCCATATGGGCCACGAGCATGACGTTGCCGCCGCTGCCAGCGCCCGTTTTCCTGGCGATCAGGTTCCCGAGGGCATCGGTGCGCAGGTCGTCGGCGAGGGGTTCGATCGCTCGGCGCAGGACATCGCGCACGGCGTCTTCGTGTCCCGAGGGTCCGAAGGTCTGCGCCAGTTTGCGGAGGGTGGTTGTGATCGCCATGGCGTCTCCTTCCCTGGCAGTCATGGTTTGCCGGCCAGCACCGCGGGGGTGAACTCCCGCAGCGCGGCTTCCATCAGGTCGGTGGTCTGGGCCAGGTCCCGCTTCGAGAGCATCGAGACCGGCGCATGGATGTACCGACACGGCACCGAGACCGGAACGCAGGGGACCCCCTCCCGGGTGAGGTGGATCGCGCCCGCATCCGTCCCCCCCAGGCCGGGTTGCTTGATCTGGATCGGGATCCCCTTTGCCCGGGCGACCGACTGCAGGTGCCGTACCAGCCTGCGGTCGGCGATCACGGAATGGTCGGCCAGGCTGATGGCGGGTCCCTTGCCGAGTTCGGTGGTGGCGCTCTCCTCGCGCTCCTTGGGGCCGTCGTCGCAGATGGTGCCTTCGAGGACGAAGGCGGCGTCGGGAGCCACGGCATAGCCCGCCACACGGGCGCCGCGCAGGCCGATTTCCTCCATGGTGGTGAAGGCGGGCCGCAGCGTGAACGGGTAGGGACCGCGCCGGATCAGCTCGGCCAACACGGCGCAGCCCGCCCGGTCGTCGAAGGCCTTGCCGGTGACCACGTCGCCCAGGTCCTCGAAGGTGGTGGCGAACACCGCGTAGTCTCCCCGGGCCGCCACCTTCTCGGCCTCCGCCTTGGTCCCCGCGCCGACATCGATCACGAGCTGTTCGAGGGTGAACGCCTTGCCACGCTCGTCGGGGGTGGTTTTGTGCACGGGCTTCACGGCGATCACCCCCGGCGTCCGGTCGCGCCCCACGCGGACCTGCTTCGCGGGGAGGACGCGGGCATCGAGTCCGCCCACGGCAACGACGTGCAGCATGCCGGCATCGTCGGCGTGGGTCACCATCAGCCCTACTTCGTCCATGTGGGCCGCCACCATGAGCGCAAGCGCCTCGGACTGCCCCCGCTGCAGCGCCAGGATGTTGCCGAGGTGGTCCACCCGGCATTCGTCCACGTGGTCCCGGATGGCGTCGAGGAGGATCGCGCGCACATCCTCTTCGCAGCCGGAAGGGCCGAAGGCATTGGAGAGGGCCTCGAGGATCATCCGTTGCCTCCCTTGCTGTCGGCCCGGCTCCAGGTCAGCTTGGCCATGAAGTCCGCGTCCAGCCCGGCGATGAACAGGGCCAGCAGTCGTCCGGTGCGCTGGATGTCCCGCACCGCGATGGTCTCCACCGGCGTGTGCATGCTGCGCTCGGGCAGGCTGATCAGGGCGGTCGGCACGCCCTCGCGAGTGATCTGCATTGCGTTTGCGTCGGTGCCGGTACCCCCCGGGCAGGCGGTGACCTGGACCGGGATCTCGTGGGCCTCGGCCACCGCCTTCAGCTCCCGGAACAGGGCGGGGTGCACGTTGGGGCCCACGGCCAGCGCCGGCCCCTTGTCCAGCTCGATGGCCTCGGGACCGTCGCACCCCGGCTGCTTGGCGAAGCCCACGTCGATGGCGATTCCCACGTCGGGCATGACGCCAAAGGTGCTGGTCATGGCCCCCCGCAACCCCACTTCCTCCTGTACCGTGGCCACCGCATAAACGTCCCAGCGATGGCGGAGACCGCGGAGCATGTCCAGGCAGACCGCCATGGCCGCCACGGCAGCCCGGTCGTCGAAGGCCTTGCCTGCCAGGCGCCCGTTCTTGAGTTCGAGACACGAGCAGCGCAGGGAGATCGTGTCCCCGGGGCGGACGAGGTGTTGGACCTCGTCCGGGGGGAGGCCTACGTCGATGAACAGTTCTTCCATTGGGGTCGGCTTGCCCCGGGCGTCGGCCGGCAGCACGTGGGGAGGCCGGCAGCCGACAATGCCGGGGAGGCAACGTCGAGCGTGCACGCTGACGAGCTGTCCCGGCAGCGTCCGCACATCGAATCCGCCCACCTGGGTGAAGCGCAGGAAACCCTTCTCGACCATCGTCACCATCAGGCCGATCTCGTCCATGTGGCCGGCCAGCATGATGCGCCCGCGCCCGGCCCCTTCCCCCTGGCCGCGGCGGCAGGCAATGAGATTGCCCATGGCATCCACCCGGACCTCGTCGGCGCAGTCCGCAAAGGCCTGGCGCACCACCTCGCGCACAGCCGACTCGTAACCCGATACACCCACGGCCTCGGACAGGGACTTGAGCAGGGGCACCAGATCCATCCGAACCACCTCTCCTCGACGCCGGAAACTCCTTCCGCCCTGACCGCGGCAGGGGGCGGCCAATCCCCATCAGCCACCCCCGTGCGGCTCCGTCGCGTCGGACCAGGAACGCCAGGCGCGAAACCATACATCGGCGGAAACATAAATCCCAATGGTCGGCGCGGAGATCCGGCCCCGCGCCGGGGAGGACGGGACGGGGGAGGACGGGACGGAGGAGGACCGGACGGGGGAGGAAACGGACACGAACGGACACAACGGACACAACGGACGGGGGAGGGAGAAACCGAAGCAAAGGGACACAGAGCGAAGGGAGGGGACTACGGAAAGCCAGGGGTGCTGAGCGTCCCCTCGTCCCCGTCCGTTGTGTCCGTTTCCCCCGTCCGCCGCCTCGGCGGGCGCGGCGGCCGGTCTCTCCCCTGTCCGTTGTGTCCGTTCGTGTCCGTTTCCCCCGTCTGCCTCCTCCCCCTTGAAAAACCTCCCTCCCAGCGGAACGTATGCGTATCCGATCCGGCGCCGGTTGCGGCCGGCGGCATGGACAGGCAGAGGAAGCGGAGCCCATGGACGACTACCGTCAGAAGGCGGAGCATTTCCTCCGTCAGGAAACGCAGTTCCACCTGGGGGTCCTGCCGACCGAGCAGTCGCACCCCGGGACCCGGGGCCTGGCGGAGACACTCCAGGCCGACGTGGCGGCGGGGGTGCGCCTGCTGCAGGCCGTGGACGCGGACGTGGCCGCCGCCGCGGAGCGTGTCTTCGCGGGGTCGGCGTACGGTTCCCTGGTCTCGGCTTTGACGGAGGCGTTCCGCGGCGGTCATCGGGTCTGTTTCTCGGGCTGCGGCGCCACGGGTCGACTTGCCATCCTGCTGGAGTCCTGCTGGCGGCAATGCTGGGCCGGGGTGGCCGAGCGCCATCCCGCCCTGGCCTCCCTGTGCGCGGTGCAGGCCGGGCAGGCGCACAGCATCATGACCGGCGGCGACTATGCCCTGATCCGCTCGGTGGAGAACTTCGAGGACTATGCCTCCTTCGGCCGCCGCCAGGCCGTCGAGGCCGGGCTGGGCCCCGGCGACGTGCTCGTGGCCATCAGCGAGGGCGGCGAGACGTCGTCGGTCATCGGCACGATTCTGGAGGCAAAGGCGCGCGGCGCCCGCACCTTCTTCGTCTTCAACAATCCGGCCGATGTCCTTGCCCGTCATGTCGAGCGCTCGCGGGAGGTGATCCAGTGCCCGGCGGTCACGGTGCTGGACCTGACCTCGGGCCCCATGGCCGTGGCCGGCTCGACCCGGATGCAGGCCACCACCGCCGA
>JAFGRS010000082.1 GCA_016935045.1 Lentisphaeria bacterium
CCATGTCCCCGGGGTTCTCGGGTGGACACATGCGGTGTGGCAGAACTCGTGCGGCATGGGGACCTACGGAGCTGACATGCGCCCTCCCCGGCGCGGAGGCCTGGAATTTCGCCCAAGATGGAGTAGTGTTTCGGGTTACTGCCGTGTCTCATCCGCCCTGGCTGGGCATGCGGCAAGGCCCCCGAACGAGGATTCCGTGCATGCAGGACTGGGTGGAGCAACTCCTGGCTGTGCAGGAGATGGACCTGCGCATCGACCGGCTGCGGGAGCAGATCGCGTCGGTGCCGGTGGAGAGGGAGAAGGCAGAGGCCCTGCTGCGAACGGACGAAGAGGAGGCGGTCCGGATGCGGGCCGAGTTGCAGGAATTGGAGAAGGGCCTTAAGCGGATCGAGATCGACGCCGACACGATACGCACGCACAAGGCGGATTTTCAGACCAAGTCGATCATGATCAAGAGCAACGAGGAATACCGCGCGGCCCTGCACCAGATCGAACTCTGCGACCGACAGATTCAGGAACTCGAAGACCGCGAGTTGGAACTCATGGAACGGATCGAGGAGTCCCGTACCAGTCTCCGGGAGGCGAACCGGGAACTGGAGGCGGCCCGCAAACGCATGGCGGAGACGGTCCTGGATCTCGATACCCGGGCGAAGAACTGCGGCCTGCAGATGGAAACCCTGTTGGGCGAGCGGACCGAGAGGCTGCGGGGGATCGACGGCGACATCGCCAAACGCTACGAGCGGCTGCGGGAGAGCCGCGCGCGCCAGGCCACCTCGGACCGCAGGGCCCTGGTCCCCATCCGGGATGGCGTCTGCTGCGACCGTTGCCGCATGAACGTCACCGCCCAGACCCGCATGAATGCCCGCAAGTCCCTGCTCGTGACCTGCGAGAACTGCGGTACGCTGCTGTACTTCGAGAGCGAGCCGGCCTGAGGGGCGGGTCGTCCCGGCAAGGGCAGGCGCCCGCCACGGCTGCTGTTGCCGCCACGGGCATCCCCGGCTCGCGGCATCCCACCCGTCAGAGTCCGCGCCAACCGCCATAGAGGTCTTCCCAGAACGCTTCGAGTCCGGCGCGCTGGTGTTCCGGGATGGTGCGGGGGAAGGGGAACGGGTCGGCCGCGGCCAGGCCGGCGAGGACATCGGCGACCGCCTGGGCATTGCGCGCCAGCAGCTCACAGGACAGCCGCTCCATGGTCTCGTCGGAGCGGTGATGGAAGAAGCGTCCCGCGGTGCAGTTGGCACGCCCGAACCAGACCCCGGGGACCCCCGCCACCGCAAAGGGAAACTGGTCCGTGTAGGGGATGATCTCCGTACCGATGTTCAGGGTCAGACCGTGGGCCGCGAAGGCCGCCCGGATGCCGTCGAACATGGCCTCCGGGCCGTTGCCGTTGAGCAGGTTCCACCCCATCAGGCTGCCGCAGGAGTCGAAGTTGAAGAGGAAACGACCCTCCTGGGCAACCGTGTCCCGGTGAACGCGGACGTAGTGCGCGCTGCCCACGGAGAGCTGTTCCTCGGCCCCGAAGCTGATCAGGCGGATGGTCCGCTTCCGGGGCAGCGGCGCCAGGACCCGGGCCAGTTCCAGCAGCGTCACCACTCCGGAGGCGTTGTCGTCGGCGCCCACGGTGCCTGCCTGGGTGTCGTGGTGGGCGCCGCAGTAGATTGTCCCGGCCTCGGCATCGTTGCCGGGAAGGTCCGCCACCACGTTCTGGGAAGTGGACGGGCGCCGCTCGGCCACGATGCGGACACGGGCGGCATCGGCGCCGCGCCGTTTCCATTCCCAGGCGTCCATGTAGGCCACGTTCAGGGTCGGTCTGGCGCCGATGTCCCTGACGTAGGAGGGGAACATGCCGTCCGCGAGGGGCACGGTTCCGGGATAGCGTACGTCCACGAAGAGCAGGAAGAGGGGTTCGGCCGCCAGCAGCCGGCGGTAGCATTCCCGGGATTCGATGTGGCAGCCGAGATGGACCACGGCTTTGCCGCGGAGGTGTTCGAGGCTGGGCAGCTGGTAGTCCGTGGGTGCATCGAAGAACGCGAGGGGAGCCTGCAGCCATTCCCCGCGTGTCCCCGGGGTGCTGCTGAAGAGGGAGCAGGGATAGCTCCTCCAGGCGCCCTCGACGCAGACCTCGAGGTCCTCGCTCTCGACGGCACGCTCGAAGACGGGGAAGGGTTCCTCGCAGGCCAGCGCCCCCGCCTCCGCAAACTCGTTGGCGATGTAGGTCGCGGCCTGCTGCTCGCCCTCGGAACCCGCCAGGCGTATCCCGATGCGCTCCGTCAGCACGCGCAGGTGGCCCTCGATGGCCGCCGCCCGAATGGTCTCCGGTCCCTTGCCCATTGCCCGACTCCTTTGCGGTACCGTTCCCGCCGGGGCGCCGGCCGCGGCAGGCGATGCCATGGCTTGCCCGTGCCGACCGTACGTACTTAGCGCTTCGCGCAACTGGGGACCATGGACCATGGACCAGTTCACGCCAGAGACGTCAGGTCCTTGCCCAGCGTGATGGCCAGCGTGGATGTGAGCAGGGCGATGAAAGCCGCCCCAATGCCCGCCTCCTTGCTGACGGCTTTCTGAAGGCCGTGCCGCGG
>JAFGRS010000629.1 GCA_016935045.1 Lentisphaeria bacterium
AGGCACGAGACGGTCGACCTCCGGGCGGATCGCTTCGGAACCCTCGTACAACGCCCGCATCGGAATGCCCGGGCACCGCAATGACGCGGCGGACGAATCCCGGGTCGACTACGCAATCGACATGTGGCGCGACCCCGAGAAGCACAGTTCGGAGGCCTACGGTGCCGGACCCAAAGCCTACGACAACTGGACCCGGGCTGTCCCGGACTCGGGATCCAGCCACGGGAACTGGTGCGCTGACAGGCGACAGAACGGTACGGATGCGGGCCACCGTCTGCCCCGTCGTGGCCGGCGTCAAGGTCTACCCGAGCGGGCCTCCGTCCCGGGGCCTCGATGATGAGGAGTGACGCCCGGCCACACCCGTGGCCTACCCCCCGCCCCGTCTGCGTGCCGCCATCCGGGAGGCCCTCGCCTGGCGCGCCGCGTCGGGTTCCCCGCGCGCGTGGAGGAGGGCGGTGCGACGGGTGATCCGCCCCACGCGCGTGGGGCGGGCATGCGCGAGTTTGGCGCTGTTGACAAAGCAATCGATCCGCCCCCGCGCGCGTGGGGCGGGCTGTTCACTTCGTGTTCTGCAGGGCTTGGACCAGACGTGTCGCGAAGTCGGTCAGTGCCTTCTGGACTTCTTCCGGGGAAGCGCCCTTGTTCTCTTTTCTGGGAGTCAGGATCGTGGTGCCCGGCAGGCTCCGGGCGCCCGCTTCCCGGAACGCCTTGTCCGCGAGTTCCATGGTTGCCTGCCCCTTGGTGTCGGGGTACCACGCCGGGACGAGGGTAGAGCAGATCAGGCCGGGGTTGCGGGCTGCGGCTTCCTTGATCTTGGGGTACAGGGACGTGAGTTGGGGGGGCTGTTTGCTGAAATGCGACGGACCGGCGAAGATGACCACGTCGACACGGGTTCGGGTACCATCCGGAGATTTGCCGAGGCACGCCAAGTCCCCGCATTCGGAGAAGGGAAGGACGGTTGCAGTCATGCCCAGCGCCGTGAGCTTCTCGACGAGCGCAGCGGTCAGCGAATAGGTGTTGATCTCCCTGGATGTTGCCTTGGTCAAGGCATCGGTTCCAGCCGGCGGTTCTGTGCCGGGCAGGTACCCGGCGCCCTGGATGATGACGGCATGCCATTGCTGCGGACGCTTCTCCTCGCCGGCTGCCTGGCCGGCGACCAGGCAGAGAGCACAGAGAACAAGCAGCGTCACCGGGGCCAGGCTTCTGATGCTCATGAGTCTTTTCCTTGACCGGGGTGCGCCCGGGTGCAATGCCTCAGTGAGTATGGGATGGCTCATTCGAACGAAGCGAGATCATAGGGAAGAGTGGAGCGGGCGATGGGAATCGAACCCACGGCGCTAGCTTGGGAAGCTAGGGTATTACCATTATACGACGCCCGCTCATCAGGCACGGACGGAACCTACCCATCTTGGAAGCGAAGTCAAGTCCGCAATGCGAAAATGTGCCTTCCGATGCCCGCAGTCCGTGTCGGCGTCCAGGCAGGACAGCGGCAGTCCTTCCCGACGCTGCGAGCATCGCCTGTCGGGTACCTCATCGAGGAGAACCCGAAGGTCCGCGTGCGGGAGGCATCGTGAGGCCTTGCGGGGTGTCCCCCCGTTCCCCGAGTGCCTGTCCCCCCGTTCCTCCCGGGTCTCGGGGGCAGTGCGTTACGGGTTGCGGGAAGCCCGGTTCTGTGGGCTGCGGATTCTGGCTGTGACCTCGGCGCCGAAGAGCCTCGAAAGTTGCTTTTCGGGGGCCTTGCGGAGGTCGACGACGATGAATCCATCGAGCGTATTGGCGAACGTCGGGTCGACGTTGAACGCCAGGAAGGCCGCTCCCATCCTGGCGTACTGGCGCAGCAGCACCGGGAGTCCCGGGAGTTCGGGTTCGACATCGGCCACCCAGGCGTTGAGTTCCTCGATGCCGGTGCCCCAGCGGGCGACGTCCCTGGGTCGGGTGCCTCGGGGAGGTTGCGTGGGCGGCGGGTTGACGGGGTGTACGAGATGCCGGAGTTCCGGATTGGGGAAGCAGGCGGGGAGGACGCCGGCGATGATCCGCCTGGAGCTGTCGAGGTAGTCGTTGCTGACGCTGACCATGCCGAAGAGGGTCTGGTAGCGCGGATTCCGGGCCACGTAGCTGCCGATGCCCTGCCAGAGGAGCAGGAGGGAGGAGTACTGCTTCTGGTAGCTGGGCTGGACGAAGGACCGCCCCAGTTCGAGTGCGGGCCCGACTTTCGCAAAGAACTCGGGTTCGGGTCGGAAGCGGTTGGCGCTGTATAGGGCTGCGACGCCGCGTTTGGGCAAGAGCACGTCGGTCGGTCCCATGCGGTAGGCGCCGACGATCTGGGTATTCTCCGTATCCCAGACGAACAGGTGCAGGTAGTCGAGGTCATAGGGATCCAGGTCCAGTCCTCTGCCGGTGCCTTCCCCGGCCCGTCGGAAGGTGATTTCGCGCAGTCTTCCCAGTTCGTAGAGGACGTTCGGGATCTGTTCCGCTCGGGCGACGTAGACCCGGCGGGGGCCGTTGTCGACGAGGAGACAGTCCGGAGGGAGGTCCCGGACTTCAGCGACGAGGGGGTCCCGGGGTCCCGGCCCTGGAATGGGTTCGAGCGCGGGGGTGGCGCCGTGGGGGGGTAGAGCGGTGGCGCTTGCGGTCGGCAGACCCCCCGCGAGGAGATAGGTTCGGAAGCGCAGGTAGCGGACCACACGTTCGGGGTCGCCGCAGGGGCGCAGTGTGCGGGGCGCGATGGGGTTCCCGATGCGCACGGCGAAGGGGCGTCCTCTCTGGCGCATCACCTCGCGGGGCTGGAGCACGAGGCGGAGGGGCGGGCAGACCATGCCTGCCAGTTGGTAGCGTCGGCTGGTGCGGCCGGAGACGAAGGCGGGAAGCACCGGCACCGCGGCCCGCAGTACGAAGCGGCCGATGGCCTCCTGCCAGTGCGGATCGGTGACGGTCGGGCGCCCGTCGTAGAGCATGGGTTTGGCGATGGCCCCCGCCGGGAAGACCAGCAGGCAGCCGCCTTCCTTGAGCCATCCCAGAGCCTGTCGGAGGCTGCGGGCATTGGCTTCGTGGGTGTGTTGTCCCGGCCTTGTGTGCACCAGGAACAACAACGGGTGCAGTTCCGGAATATGGGCCAGCTCACGTGTCGCCAGGATGCGCAGGTCGCCCCTCACGCTGCCGACCGCGGCGGCCAGCACGAGACCGTCCAGGATGCCGTGGGG
>JAFGRS010000083.1 GCA_016935045.1 Lentisphaeria bacterium
CCCAAGATCCACTTCGCGAACCTCTTCGTGCACCGCGGCGACGTCTACCTCATGGGGGTATACGCGGGGGGAGTCGCCGTGCTGCGGTCCCACGACGAGGGGCGTACCTGGACCGAACCGGTCGACAGCCAGACCGGCCTCATCCTCGGTGGCGACACCCGGGCCCATTCGGCGCCCGTGCCCATGCTGGTCCATGGAGGCCGCCTCTGGCGGGCCATGGAGGATTCCCGGGGCGGCGGCGGTTGGCCAAGCCACTTCCGCGCCTTCCTCCTGAGCGCGCCGCAGGACGCGGACCTCCTTCGCGCCGACTCGTGGACGTGTTCGGAACGGCTGCCCTCCCAGCCCTCCTGGCTGAACGGCGAGTGCCGCGGCTGGCTCGAAGGCAATGCGGCGGCCACCCCCGACGGCCGGGTGGTCAACATCCTCCGCATCGACTCCTGGGAGGGCGGACAAGCCGCCATCGTCCACTGCAGCCCGGATGGCGCCCGCCTGAGATTCGACCCGGCCGTCGACGTCATCGACTTCCCGGGCGGCGCCAAGAAGTTCACCATCCGCTTCGACCCGGCCTCGGGGCTGTACTGGTCCCTCACCAATGCCGTGGACGAGAGCACGCGCTGCGGGCGCGAAGCGGGGGGCGTCCGCAACAACCTTGTCCTGCTGTCGTCCCCCGACCTGAGGGCCTGGACCATGCGGCGGCGGATTCTCGGCCATCCGGATCCCTTCCAGCACGGGTTCCAGTACGTCGACTGGCAGTTCGATGGCGACGACCTCGTCGCGGTTTCGAGGACGGCCTTCGACGATGGCATCGGAGGGGCTCACAACCACCACGATGCAAACCTGTTCACATTCCATCGGGTGACCGCGTTCCGGGAGTCCGGGACCAGACCCCACTGACCGCCGAACGGCGCCGGGCTTGTCCCGGTGGAGCGCCGATCGGAGGGCCGGGAGGCCGGTCCGGCGTCCCCTCCCCACCCGGGCTCCCGATCCCATTCCGCCCGGGACCCGGGGGGGACCGGGCGCCTGGAGGGCCGGGCTGTGTCCCGGCCGCGGCGCCCCGAGGGAATCGCCGGTCGACCTTCGGCCAGGCTCAGGTTCTGCGAGAGACCGCCTCCCACACGGGAGCCCGCGATGCCCGGCCGCCCCGGGCCGGGTTCGCGGTATCCCCGCCCCCTCTACCCGCTTCGGTGCTCCACTGCCGCAAGGACGGTGGCGGCGGCTACCGATTCCCCGGATCTTGGGATGGCCCTGCCGGCCGTCCGCACACCTGTGGCCAGGCACGGAGTGCTCCTGTATGGTAGCGGATGCATCGAAAGCAGTCTGGCGCGCCCGCGTGCCTGCGGGCACACTCGGAGACGTGCGGACGACTGCAGGGCGATTGGCAGGTCCCGGCACAGAGCGAAAGGCAGGCAGATGTCGTCACCCAATCTCCGTGGCGTGTTTCGGCCCCCTCGACAATGGCTTGCCTTCCTCCGCCGCGGGCGCGCGGGCTTCCCCGTCGGCGCCAGGCCGCCGACCGGTTCCGCCTTCGCAACGGCAGCGCTCGCGGCCGCCGCCCTTGCGGCCGCGGGGGTGCCGCGGGGGGCCGTCGCGGTGCCCGTCGACCCCGACCTCATCCCCGAGGCCCGCGCGGTGCTCGCGTACCTCGAATCCGTCTACAGCATGCGGACGCTGAGCGGGACGTCGGGAAACGACGTCGCGGGGTATGTCTACGAGGTTTCGGGACGGTTGCCCGCCATCGTTTCCTTCGACCTCTGCGGCTGGAACAGCCCGACCTGGGGCAAGACCTATACGCCCGTGGTCGAGGGCGCCGTCGCGTCGGCCCGGGCATGGTGGGAGCGCGGCGGCATCGTCGCCATGCAGTTCCACTGGAAACACCCCGACAACCCCGAGGGCTCGGCCTGGGTCGGCAAACACGGGAACAAACCCCCCAGCGGCCCCTACGATATGGCCAACGTCACCCGCCCCGGGACCCCGGCGCACGACCGGTTTATGGGCGATCTGGCGAAGCACGCCGACTACCTCGAACGGCTGGCGCAGGCCCGCGTGCCCGTGCTCTGGCGCCCCTTCCACGAGATCGACGGAGGATGGTTCTGGTGGACGGACCAGCAGGAGCCGGAGCACACCGCCATGGCTTGGCGCATGATGTTCGACTACCTGGTCAGGGAACGCGGCCTGCACAACCTGATCTGGGTCTACAACCCCGCCGTCCACGCCGGAGGCTACAAGAAGCTCCTGCGCGCCACCCGGGCACAACCGACCCTCGACGACGAAATCGCCTTCCGCAAACGCTACTACCCCGGCCCGGAGTACTGCGACCTCGCGGGCATCGACATCTATCCCAACAAGGCGGAAGGGTACGGCAGCCCCGCCGAGGACACCTTCCCCAAGGCCTGGGAGATCATGACGCAGGTTGCCCCCGGCAAGATGCTCGCCATGTGCGAGTCGTCGGCAGTCATCCACCCCGCCCGTATCGAGAAAGACGGCCCCCGGTGGCTCTACAGCCTGCAATGGTTCGAGGGCAGCGCCGCCTACGTGCGCGAGATCTACCGCCACCCGTGGCTCCTGACCCTGGACGAACTGCCCACGTTGCATCCCGGCGCCCTGCCCTTCGTCCGCCTCCGGGGACCCGCGGACGGCGCCGCCCTCGAAGCGGCCCGCGCCGAACTCCTCGCCGAAGTGGCCCACACGGGTGACGACGCGGCCCGGATCGAGTTCCTTGCCCTGCCCGGACCGTGGCAGAATGCCTGGCTGATGAAGGCCGCCGAGAAGGGGGACTGGTTCGCCGGGGGCGACGTCGTCGCGGTGGCGGAATCCCCGCCCTACCGCGCGGTGTGGGATGGGATCCGCCCGGGACTGCACACGATCGCGGCAAGGGTCACCGACCGCCACGGGCGCGTCTCCTTCTCCAATGTCGCCCGTGTCAGCGCCGGGCTGGTCAATCTCGCCCGCGCGGGCCGCGCGTCGGCTTCCTCGCGGGCGGAAACGGCATCCCTGGCCGTCGACGGCGACCTCTTCACCTCTTGGAACGGAGACAAGGAAGGGGAGCAATGGCTGGCCGTGGACCTGGGAGCCCCGACCGCCGTGGGCGCCGCCACGGTGTCGTGGTGGAAGGCCTATGCCAGGACCTACCAGATCCAGGTGTCCGACGACGGTACGGCGTGGCGGACGCTGCACACGACCCCCGCCAAGAACGAATTCCTCGGGAACACCGACCTCATCCGCTTCGAGCCCGTCACCTGCCGGCACCTGCGCCTGCTCTGCACCCGCCGCGGGACCGACTGGGGCGGCTACACGGTCTACGAACTCGGGGTGTACAAGGGCCTCCCCGAACCCTGACGAAGAGCCGCAGCCTGGCGCCAGTCGGCTCGTGGCACGAGAGCAGGTCGCGCGAGCCGAGCGCGATTCGCCTGCGGATTGTGCCTCTCGGCTCGAGGCACCTACCCCGATTCGCCCGGGAGGCAGAGCGGAGCGGAACATCCTCGCGGTAGGTTCGCGCGAGCCGAGCGCGACGTTTCGGCCCTATCCCTGCAGCGGGAAGCTCCCCTCCAGCGGCTTCCTCTCCGGACCGGGGATGCCGAAGTCGGGTATGGTCAGGCGTTCGCCGTCTCTCCGGGCAGACTCGTGCGCCACGATTCCGGGGGCATTGTACCGGGCCGCCAGCCAGACGTGGTTGGGAGGCAGCCGGTCCGCCGCCACGCAACGCACGAAATCGTTGACCAGGAACACGTGCGTGCCCTCGTGACCGTTCTGTACCCCCGCGAACTCAACGGGCAACTGCCAGTAGGGCTGGGACGCGGAGACCCCCAGGAACGTCTTACCGAGGTACTCCCGGGGCAGGCCGTGACGGTTCTCCTCCGTGATGGTCACCCCGTCGAACACGCACAGGTC
>JAFGRS010000630.1 GCA_016935045.1 Lentisphaeria bacterium
CACCCCGAATCGGCGCTCCACTGCCGCAAGGGCAGTGGCGGCGGGAACCGATTCACCGGATCTTGGAACAGCCCTGGACAACCGGGGTGACGGCAGACTCATCCGGGGATTGGGGTCTATAGTAGCCGGTGGCCTTGGAACCGTCCGTACGCCCGCATCCGTGCCCGCGCGGCCGCGGGCGGTTCACACCGCTATGGGGCGATCAGCAAGGAGGACGATGTTCGATGCGTGTTCTGCTCCCTCTCATCCTGGCGGCCTTGCCTGTGGGTTCCGCGACCGTGCTGTTCGATTTCGAGGTGGATCAGGACATTGCCCTATGGCACAACGAGGGAGCCCAGGGCCTCGGCGCGGACAAGACCCTCGAGCGGGACGGGCGCTTTGCGACCCGCGGGGCGCATTCCATGCGGTTCCGGACCCAGGCCTGGCGTCCCGAGGAACACGGCGGCCGGCAGAAATGGCCCGCCTTCGAGGGTGCTCCTCCCCTTGCGGACTGGTCAGGGCACGACCGTCTCGTCTTCGACATCGTCAACGAGACCGCCGAGGTCCAGCGCCTGATGCTGTTCCTCACGGACTCGAAGAAGCCGACCCGTCAAGGGCTCAGCCATCGTGAGACACTGCCGCCGCGCTCCCATGTGCGGGCCGTGGTCGATCTTGCCAAGGGCTTTCGCGAGAAGGGGATCGATGCGGCAGACATCCGCGTCCTGCACCTGTATACCGAGGACCCGCCCGTAGACATGGTTCTGTACCTGGACGGCTTCGTCCTCCTGGAGCCCGGCGAGCCGTTGCCCGTCCTGCCCGGGGAGTTCACGCGCCAGGTGGCCGCTCTCTACGGCGAGGAACTGCGACAGGCGCAGGACGGGTTCAGCGCGCGCCGGGATGCGATGTTGGCCAAGGTCGCCGGGCAGGAACGGATCGCTGCATGGCTGGCGCGGGGACTCCGCGAGCCTCTGGACGCGGCTGGCCGCCTGACGGCAATCCTGGCAGCCGGGGGCGAGGAGGCACTGGCCGTACCGGCCAAGGTGCAGGCACTGCGCGAGCGTCTCGATCACCTCGAAGCGCTGCTGGATCTCCGGCTGGACTTCGAGCCCCTGCGAGCCGCCGTGGCCATGCCGGGAGCGGCACGGGACGACATTGTGCCGGCCGTCGCGACCTCCATGGAAAAGGTGTTGCCCAGGGGGCCAAAAGCGCGGCTGAAGGTGACCGATCGTCTGCAGCTGCGCCTGGCCGCGAACGAGACGGAATCTGTGCAGGTGCTTGTTGTCCCCTGCGAGCAGGGCGCTGTTCGGGCCGTGTTCCGCACGGCCGACCTCGCCTCGGCGACGGGACATGTCTTTCCGGCCTCCGGCATCAGGGTTTCCCCCGTTGGGTACGTGGAGACGAAGGCCGTTCCCCCCTACGGTTCGTCCCACGTCGGGTGGTGGCCCGACCCGATCCTGGACTTCATGGATTCCGCCGACCTTGCCGAGGGGGACGTGCAGGCGTTCTGGCTGCGGGTCACCGCCCCGCGTGACCAGGCGCCGGGCGAGTATGCCGGGGCGATCCGGCTGGAGGTCGAGGGCAAGGGGGTGCTGCGTCTTCCCCTGCTGGTCAGGGTCTACGGGTTTTCCCTGCCAACCGGTTCGCCGCTTCCCCTCGCCATCACGTTTGCTCCGCACGACCACCCGTTGCCGGAGGAGAAGGGGGTCCAGGAAGCCTGGCGCCAGGAGCCGGACTACCCGATCAACGCCTGGAAGACCCAGCGCGGCCGTTGGGTCGACTTCCTCGCCGACTATGGCATCACCCTGGACAGTCTCTACGAGTATGGGGGCTGGGCCCCCGACTTCGAGGCCCTGTCGCGCCTGAAACAGCAGGGCCGTCTGGGGCGCTTCAACCTGGGGTATTTCAGCAAGTGTCCCGAGGGCGCCGAAGCGGCCGTCCAATGGGCCGAGAACATTCTCGGCAAGCTCCGGCCGAGGTACGAGAAGGCACGCGAGCTCGGTCTGCTCGAACACGCCTACATCTATGGCTGCGACGAACACGGCGAGGAGGATTTTCCTCACGTCGAGCGGGCCGCGCGCGTGCTCAAGGGGGCCTTCCCCGAGGTCAGCGTCATGACCACGACCTACGACCACAGCTTCGGCCTGGAGTCGGCGCTGACCACTCCCGATGCCTACTGTCCCCTGACCCCCCGCTACGATCCCGAGCGGGCGGCCCGGGCCCGGGCGGCCGGGAAGGAGGTCTGGTGGTACATCTGCTGCGGTCCCCGTCACCCGCACGCCAACATGTTCATCGAGTATCCGGCCATCGAGGGACGGCTCCTCATGGGTGCCATGACCGCCAAGTACCGTCCCGACGGCTTTCTGTACTACCAGATCAGCATCTGGAATTCCCGCCGCCCCATCCAGTCAGGGCCCTTCACCGACTGGAACCCCCGCAGCTGGACCACCTGGCACGGCGACGGCGCCTGGACGTGCGTGGGGCCCGGGGGCACGCCCATCCCCACCATCCGACTGGAGAACTTCCGCGACGGCCTCGAGGACTTCGCCTACGTGCGCATTCTGGAAGCCACCCTCGCGGCAGTGCGTGCGAACGCCACGGTGGCACGGGACCAGGCCCCCTGGATCCGGCAGGCGGAAGAGGCCCTCGCCGTGCCGGAGGAGGTGGTCACCGACCTGAAGACCTACACCACCGACCCGGCCTGCCTCTACCGCTATCGCGAGGCGTTGGCGGCCGCCATCGAGGCATCTCCCATCGGCCCCGTCTACCCGGAGTGGTGAGCGCCGCCGCGCCGGCCCCCAGGCCTCACCACGTGGGTCGCGCGAGCCGAGCGCGACTCTCTTGGGGGATTGCGCCACTCGGCTCGTGGCGCCTACCTGGAGCGCCGCGGCAGTAGGTCGCG
>JAFGRS010000631.1 GCA_016935045.1 Lentisphaeria bacterium
ACTCAAGGCCCTCCAGAGCCAGGGACGCAACGAACCCGATCCCTCCGGACTCACCCCCCCCGAACAGCTCGGCCGCATCGCCCGCAGGGTCCGGACCATGGTCAGCAGGCAGTACGACTGCCTCCTCAACAGCATCGAACCCGCCCTCGCCGCCAGAGCCTGCAGACGCGAACAAGCCGACTCCCTCACCCCGGCCGAATACGCCTCCCTCGAAGAACGCTTCGCCCGCTCCATCGAGCCGGTCGTGGCACCCATCGCCATCGGACGCTCCCGCTCCATGCCCCTGCTGCGCAGCCTGGGATTGCACCTCCTCGTGCGCCTCCGCCGGGACCCCCCCGGCGAATCCCGCCGCATGGCCTTCGCCGTCGTGCCCCTGGATGTCGCCCTCGACCGCATCGTGCCCCTGGACGCCAGGGGAGGGTTCCGCTACATCCTCCTCGAAGACGTGGTGCGGCTCTTCGCGGGCAGGCTGTTCGCCGGCCACCGGGTCGTGGAATGCGTGGCCTTCCGGATCACCCGCAACGCGGACATGGCCGTGGACGAGGACGGGGACGTGGATCTCCTCGCCGGCATGGAAGAGGTCCTGGTCCGTCGGCGCAAGGCGCCCTGCGTGCGCCTCGAACTCGAAGCCGGGGCCACACGCCTGTCCAGGCAGTTCCTGGCCCGCCAGCTCGAAATGGCCGCCGAGGACGTCTACGAGGTGCCCGGCCCCCTCAACCTGGCGGACTTCATGGCCGTCGCCACCCGGGACGGCCTCGACAGCCTGCGCCCAAACCCCTGGCGCCCCAGGCAGGTCGCCGCGGTGGACTCCCACGAAGGCATGTTCGCCATCATCGCGGCACGGGACATCCTCCTTTCCCACCCCTACGAGACCTTCGACCCCGTGATCAAACTGGTGCAGGAGGCCGCCGAGGACGATACGGTCCTCGCCATCAAAATGACCCTCTACCGCACCAGCCACCAAAGTCCCATCGTGGACGCCCTCTGCCGGGCCGCCGCCGCGGGCAAGTACGTGACCGCGGTGGTGGAACTGAAGGCACGCTTCGACGAACACCGCAACATCCTGTGGTCCAGAAGGCTGGAAGACAATGGAGTGCACGTGGTCTACGGCGTGCGCGGCCTGAAGACCCATGCCAAGGTCTGCCTCATCGTGCGCCAGGAAACCGCCGGCATCGTGCGCTACATGCACTTCGGCACGGGCAACTACAACGATGTCACCGCCCGACTGTACACCGACGTCGGCATCATGACACGGGACGAAGACCTGGGCCAGGATGCCACCGCCTTCTTCAATGCCATCACGGGCTATTCCGTCGATCAGCGCTTCCTGAAGCTGGTGATGGCGCCCTCCGGGTTGCGGGAGCGCATTCTGAGCCTGATCCGGGACGAGGTGGAACGCAAGCAGAAGGGCCGCCCGGGACTGATCATGGCCAAGATGAACGCCCTGGTGGACGTGGCCATCATCAGGGCCCTCTACGAGGCCTCACAGAAGGGCGTCGTCATCCGCCTCAACGTCCGCGGCATCTGCTGCCTGTGCCCCGGCGTTCCGGGACTGAGCGAGAACATCCGGGTGGTCAGCATCGTGGACCGGTTCCTCGAACACAGCCGCGTCTTCTACTTCGCCCATGGCGGCGAAGACCGGGTCTTCATCTCCAGCGCCGACTGGATGCCCCGCAACCTCGACCGCCGCGTCGAGCTGCTCATCCCCATCGAGGACCGGGGCCTGCGCCGGCGCCTGATCCACGAACTCAACGTCTGCTGCGAAGACACGGTGAAGGGACGCGAGATGCGCGCGGACGGGTCCTACTCGCCACCCCCCGCCGGCCCGGCCCCGGAGGCCGTTCCGGCACAGGAGTTCCTCTGCCGGGAAGCGGCCGAACGGGAACAGGAAATGGCGCAGCACCGTCGCACCGTGTTCGAGCCGCATCGGCCGGTCAGGGACCGAAGTTGACCTGCACGCTGTGGACATCGAGGATGGGACGGCTCCAGCCGGGGACCTGAAGCTCCCGGCCGTGGAGACGCACATTGCGCCTCTCCCATTCGCTCAGCTCGATGCGGCTGCTGCGCAGATAGCAGACCGGGTAGGCGGTCTGCTGGATGCGGAGGCACAGCACGTGGCTGGCGTCCGCCGTGGCCTGGCTCTTCAGGGACAGGATCACGCCTTCGCGCATGACCAGCTGCGCCGCCTCGCCGCCGGCGTCCTCCACCACGGCCGGCGTGCCGCCGTCCGCCGCCGCCGCCGCGGAGACCGCCTCGACCGCGAACACGGACAGGGACTCCGCCGGCGCCGTGCTTCCTCCCGTATCCGGACCGACTTCGGCGCCGGCCGCTGGCGGCCCGGCCTCCGCCCCCACGGGCACCTCCTGCACCGCCGCCACATGCTCCCGGGCCCGGGCAGCGGCCGCCAGCACGCCGGGGTCCTGGAGCGGAGTCTCCTCCGGCGCGGCAACACCGGGGCTTCCGTCCTCCGCCACGGCGACGGTCTCCCCGACGGGCGTGCCCGGGGCCCCGGTTTCCGGGGCTGCGGCGGCCGGGGGCGTCTCCTCCGCCGGGGTCTCCCCCCGGATCTCGTCCGCTTGGGCGGCAGCGGGGGCGGTGCCGTCGCCGGTCGTTGCCGCCCCGGCCGGGGGTATCTCCGCGGCCGTCCGGTCGCCGGTTTCCGGAGCCGCGGCGCTGGGCGCGTCCGGGTCCGTCACCGCGGCGGGTGTGTCCTCGGCCGTGGCAGCCGCGGGTCCCTCGGGCGCCTCTTCCTCCTCGGCCGCGGTTTCGGGTTCGTCGAGGCGCACGTAGGCCCGACTGACCCATCCCGTGGCGTCCTCGGGCGCGCGCACCTGCTGCCAGCCGTCCACCGCGGGGCCCATCACGGTCAGTTTGGCGCCCTCGTTCACCGTGGCAAAGGTGGTGAAGACCAGCCCCGGGCCGGAGTGCAGCCGGACCGCGTTGCCCGTCACCGTGCCGCCGGGACCCAGAAACTGCGAGGCGATCCAGGCCCGCGTGTCCGCCGGAACACGCACCTCGAACCACTGCTCGTTGCCGCCCACCACCAGGACCCGATCCCCCTGGCTGAACTGCCCAATGCGCTCGTAGTGCTGCGCCGGCTTCGCACGCAGGTTCAGCACCGTCGCCGAAACCGTGCCGGCACGGGGTGCATCCGGGCTGGGACTCTCCGCGGCCAACCCCGATAGGGCCAGGCAGGCGGCGAGCCGGGAGAGGATCGCCCAGCCACGACGGACGAGAGAATTCACGGGGATGACCATAGCCGTCTGCCCTCGAAGAGAGATGGCCTCAGACTCAGCCGCGCCGTATCCCGGCCGGAAGCGAAGGGCCCCGAAGGCGTGTCGGCCCCGTAACGGACGTCCGGATGACGCGGTACACGCCCGGGAACGACGCTCCCGGTGCTCGCGGTCTCGACCAGCCAACATACAGGCCCCGTCCCCTGGATCAAGCACCACGTCTTTCGGGCCGGGCCGGGACCCCACGCGTAAGGGTCCGCACGGAAATAACTTCACATTTTGGCGAGGCGCCGCATGGTCATCCGCAAGGCACAAGGAGGGCGCATACCCTAACCCGGGTTCCGCATTCTGTGTCGCAAGGTGTTGCGCGGCAACGGTTGAATTTTCGGGACACTACAAAGTCGCGGTCTTTTTCTGTTCGCAGATCAGCTCGGATTTGGGTAGCCCGACAGTGCGGATCCCGAACTGTCGGTAGATTTGTTCATGGACTGCTTCGGGACTGCCGGGACGGCGGAGCCGATAGAGTAGGCCGTCGGCTGTGGGCATAAGGACGGTCGTATAGCAGTGCGTCTGCAGGATGCGTCGGAG
>JAFGRS010000632.1 GCA_016935045.1 Lentisphaeria bacterium
CGGCGGAACAGCAACAGCAGGGCAGCACCCGCACCCGCCAGGGCGATCTTGTACGCCGCAGTGCCCAGGGGACTGGCCAGGAGACCGCCTGCCAGCGGGTTCATCTCCGCAAACCCTCCGCAGGCAGCCGCGGACAGCGTGGCAACCAGGTCGAAGGCATTGAGCACCAGAAGCAAGAGGGTCCACAGGACGACCTGACGCAGGACGGCGGGATTGCTGTCCATGCCCCGCCAGGTTGCGGCAGCGGCGGCGCGGCCGCGCAGCAGCAGGCCCCCGGCGATCGCCACGAGGGCCATCGCCGCCACCGTCAGGGCTTGCATGAGGCGAGGGTTCCCCTGGCCCCGGCGCAGGAATGCACGGATTTCGCCCGCCCGCTCCCGCAGGGCCTCGGACGGCTCGAAGACCTGGAGCAGTCCGGTCCACTCCCGGGAAGCGATCTGGGGGCCGAATTCCCGCAGCAGTACGTCCACCGTGTCGGCCGTATTGCCTCCGGCCAGGAGGATATCGAGCAGCTCCGCTGCCTGCAGCGGCGGGAAGGAGCGCAGGGCGTTTCCATCCCCCAGCAGGAAAAGGAACTGGGTACGGAGCTGGAGTTCGAGGCCGTCCGACACCTCACGCAGGGCGTCGGCGTCGAGCTTGGCGATCTCGGGAGGCTCCAACCAGGTCACGGTGTCGATCCTGGAGTCGTTGATCCACAACGAACGGTCGCGCCACTCGATCGTGTAGGGCGGCGCCAGGTAACGGCCATGGTCGAGGACAACGCCCGCCCGGATGGGCTGACTGCACAGATGCTCCGGCAGCTCCTCTGCTGGCGGGGCCGGAGCTACGGCCTGCGTGTCGGGCGGCTGGCGCTGCCGTCCCCACGGGACGCCCCCGGAGCGCCTGGGGTACGGCCCCCCGAAGGCCCCCCTCGGGAGGGTCCCCGCGAAGCGCCGATCCCCGAGGCCCGGGGCTGCGAGGGGCACCCGTTGCCCCCCATCGGCGCTGCCCTGAAACGCCTGCCCCGGCTGGGGACCGGGCAGCCATGGGCCGGGGGGAAAAGCGGGGCCGCGAGGCGCCTGCCCCGGCTGCAGGTTGGCCGGCCACTGCCCGGCGCCGGAAACCTGTGCCGGCCCGGCGTCCCGGTCCGCGTTCCGCCACCGGTTCAGAGCCCCCCGCAGCTCGGTTGCCGTGACAAAGCCGTCCGCATCCCGATCCGCATCGGCAAACCACCCCGGTTCGCTCGCCTCCGCGGTACTCACCCGGCCGTCCCTGTCCCGGTCCAATTGGCCGAACAGGGCAGATCCGGGAGGCTGGGAGAAAGCGATGCCGGACCCCAGAAGGGTTGCGGCGAGGATCCCGAACCGGCGCCTTCGCACAGATTGTCGCATGGGATTGACGTCCACCTCGATGGCTGCCATACCGCGCCCATCGCAGGACGCTCTCACGTACAGAGAACGCACGCGCTCCCGTTTTCGTCTACGCAACGGCGCTTTTTTCCTGTTCCGGGCCGGGGTCGGAAGGATCTGCCGATCCGCCGCCCGGGGCTGGGCTGCGGGGTCAGGAACACCTTGCTCCAGCCAAACGGCCCCGGGCCCGCCGCCAAGACCGCCACCCCCATGTCCAGCACCACATCGGGCTCGCGCCGGTCCTCTTGAGACCTGTCCGCGGAAGGCTATACTCCGCCAGAGAACGAATCCATGCCGGCGCGCGCCTCTACGGACCATCGGGCCGCTCGGCACACACCATCGAGGAGCAGGATTTCCCATGCCGACTCTACGCATCAAACCCGCAACGGCCTGCACGTGGGACGCACTGGCCCTTGGCGAGATCATGGTCCGGCTGGATCCCGGGGCCGGGAGAGTCCACACCGCAAGGGCCTTCAACATCTGGGAAGGCGGCGGCGAGTACAACGTCGTGCGCGGTCTGCGGCGGTGCTTCGGCCTGCGCACGGCGGTGGTCACAGCCATCGTCGACAACAGCGTCGGCAGACTGCTCGAAGACCTCATCCTCCAGGGCGGTGTGGACATGAGCCACGTGCGATGGGTCCCCTTCGACGGGGTGGGACGCGCCGCGCGCAATGGCCTGAACTTCACGGAGCGGGGCTTTGGCAGCCGCGGCGGGGTCGGCTGCAGCGACCGGGGCCACACGGCCGTGAGCCAACTCAAGCCGGGTGACATTGACTGGACGCGCATCTTTCGCGACGAAGGAGTGCGTTGGTTCCATTGCGGGGGCATCTTCGCGGCCCTCGGCGAGCACACCCCTGACGTGGCCATCGAGGCAATGGAATGCGCCAAGGCGCACGGCACCGTGGTGAGCTATGACCTGAACTACCGGGCCAGCCTGTGGAAGGCGGTGGGCGGTCCGGCCCGGGCCGCGGAGGTCAACCGCCGGATCGCGGGACTGGTGGATGTCATGATCGGCAACGAGGAGGATTTCACCGCGGCGTTGGGGTTCAAGGTCGAGGGGATGGACGCGAACTGCACCGGACTGGATCCGGCGAATTTCGAGAAGATGATCCGGCAGGCGGTGACCGCTTTCCCGAACTTCCAGGCGGTGGCGACCACCCTGCGGGAGGTCCGTAGCGCCTCGGTCAACGATTGGGGAGCGGTCCTGTATGCGGGAGGGGAATTCCACGCCGCCACTCCCCGGCCCGGCCTCGAGATCTACGACCGCGTCGGCGGAGGAGACTCCTTCGCGTCGGGGCTCATCTACGGTTTCCTCAGCGGCATGGCGCCCGGGGACTGCGTCGAATACGGCGCGGCACACGGGGCACTGGCCATGACCACGCCAGGCGATACAACCATGGCCACCCGCAAGGAGGTCGAGGCCCTGGTGCAGGGCGGCAGCGCCCGCGTACAGCGCTGATCGAGATCGGGAGAACGACATCCGTTCGCCCCGATCGCCTGCCGATGCCGTTGCGACCCCGGAAGAACAGGGCCGCGCCGGGCGCCTGCCAACGACGATTCCCACAGCGAAAGACCAGATCCGCATCAACCCAGCACACGTTCCTCGCGGTGACGTTGAGGAGGCAGCCCCTCGCCGGCTGACCTTCGACTGTAGGTAGGTTCAGCGAGGGAGTGCGTCCCACACCGAA
>JAFGRS010000633.1 GCA_016935045.1 Lentisphaeria bacterium
GCGTGAGGTCCATCGTCCATGGTCCATGGTCTATGGTCCCAGTTGCGCGCAGCGCTAAGTTCGACTATGCACGCGACAACCACGAATAGATCAGGCTAAGGGCCCGCGCGGTCTCCCCTGGACCCGCCGTCCTCGGCGCTCCTCTCAGACACCCTTACACGTCTGCTCAAAACACCGGCATGCAGGCGAAGGCTCGCTCCTCGCGCCGCTGATGCCGGGCGTTATGGCGACTTTCGACCCGCCCGGCCCGATGGCATCCCGGAATGGCTGTATGATTTGTATGCTCTTTTCTTGACAACGGTCCCATGTCATGTTATATATGCTATCATATAAACGCGCACAGAGGAAGTCATGTGGGCCATCTGTCATACGTACTACTCGCTTCAGGTTGGGGTGGTTCGTCCCGTTGCCTGGGTCCGGGCCGCGGCGGAGCGGGGTTACACGGCCCTGGCGGTGGCGGACCTGAACGGTCTGTACGGTGCTGTGGAGTTTCATCGTGCGGCGACGGAGCACGGGATCAAGCCGATGATCGGCGCCCTGCTGGAGTTGCGTCGCGCCGTTGTCTGCACGGTTCTGGTGCGGTCGGCGGTGGGCTACCGTCAGCTCTGCCGCCTGCTGACGGCCCGTCATGTCCGATCCCGCTTCAGCCTGGCGGCGGCGGCCGCGGAGGGGGGCATCGACGATCTGGTTTTTCTGGCTCGCGAAGGGGAGGCATTGCGGGAACTGGCCGCCGTGGTTTCCCCGGGGATGCTGTACCGCCTGCCCCCGGCGCCCGGGGGGTCCTCCTCGCCGCAGCCCACCCTGTGGCAGCCCCTGCCGGCCCCTTTCCCGGAAGCGTCGGTCCCGGATGCGTGGCTCCTGGGCGACGAGGACCGGCCCGCCTTCGAGTGCCTCGCCGCTGTGCGCCGACTCTCCCACCGCCACCTCCACCTGGCCGCGGACGGTGCCGGAGCCATCCTGCCTCCGGCACGGCAGTGGCGCGCCGAACACCCCCTGCAACAGACCGCCGATGCCATCGAGGAAGCCTGCACCTTCTCGTTCGCCTTCGGCAAACCCCTCCTGCCCCGCATCGCCCTGCCCGGCAAAACCACCTCCGAAGACCATCTGCGCTGCCTCTGCCGGGAAGGCATGCAGCGCCGCTATCCACCCGCTGCGGCCCGACGCCCGGAAGCCGAACACCGCCTGCAACGGGAAATCGAGGTGATTGCCGGCAACGGTTTCGCGGATTACTTCCTCTACGTCAACGAGATCATCGGCTTTGCCCGACGGCAGGGGATTCCCGTAGGCGTGCGCGGGTCGGCGGCATCCGCCATTGTCGCCTACCTGCTCGGGTTCACGGAATGCTGCCCCATCGAGCACGATCTGTACTTCGAGCGCTTCATGAATCCCGGGCGCCGCGATTGCCCCGACATCGACGTGGACGTGGCGGACAACCGCCGTGACGAGGTCATCGACTTCTGCTACCGGCGCTGGGGCCCGGACCACGTCGCCATGGTGGCCACGGTCCAGTTCTACCGGGCCCAGGGCGCGATGCGGGAGGCCGCCCGCCTCCTCGGACTCGACGCCGCGGCGTTCGACCGTATCGAGCGGGGCGAAACCTCCTGCCCGGAACTCTTCCGGATCGCCGGACTGCTGACCGGGCGCCCGCGCCATCTCGGGATCCATTGCGGCGGCCTGCTCATCACCCCCTGCCCCATCACTGACATGACGCCCCTGGCCCGGGCCGCCAAGGGCATCCTCATCAGCCACTACGAAAAGGACCAGGCGGAAGCCATCGGCCTGGTCAAGATGGATCTCCTGGGCAACTCGGCCCTGTCCGTGATCGACGGCGCCCTGCGCTGGCTGGACCGGGACGGCATGGCCTGCCATGAGCCCGGTCCCCGGTACGACTACAAGGTCAACCGGCTGTTCCGACAGGGCGATACCCTGGGCGTATACCAGTGCGAATCCCCGGGCATGCGACAGCTCTGCCGCGCCCTGGCCCCCCGCTCCCCCAAGGAAACCGCGGCCGCCCTCTCCCTGATCCGTCCCGGACCCGCCTCCGCGGGCATGAAGAACGCCTTCATCCGAAGACGCCTGCACCTCGACCCCGTCGAATACCTCCACCCCGCCATGGCCCAGTTCCTCGGGGATACCTACGGCGTCATGCTCTACCAGGAAGACGTCATGAAGGTCGCCGTCACCCTCGCGGGATACACCATGGCGGAGGCAGACAGCCTGCGCCGCGCCGTCAGCAAAACCCGCTCGACGGAAGCCTTCGCGAAGGAAAAGAACCGCTTTGTCTTCTCCAAGTCCCGGGCGGCGGGGCTCCCGGCCCCCCAGGCCGAGAAGATCTGGGACGCGGTCTCCCGCTTCGCCTCCTACGCCTACTGCAAGGCCCACGCCACGGTCTACGCGCGCCTGGCCTGGATCACCGCACGCCTCAAGGCACACTACCCGCGGGAATTCTACGCGGCCATCCTGAACAGCCACAAAAGCATGTACCCGCCCAGGGTCTTCGTCTGGGATGCCATGCGGCACGGAATTCCCGTTCTGCCCCCCGATGTCAGCCGCTCGAATGCCGACTGGACACCCCTCCGCAATGGGGTCCTGGCCGGCCTGAGCATCCTCCGCGGACTCACCGGGAAATCCCTCGAGCGGATGCTGCGGCAACGGGCCGCGGAGCCCTTCCGGGGCCTGACCGACCTGTTGTCCAGAGTCCCCTTCCAGGGCGGCGAGATCGAGGTCCTGATCCTGGTCGGCGCCTGCCGCGCCTGGGGTACCCGGGAACAACTCTTCCGCGAACTGCGCGCCTTTGGCCGCAGGGGGCTGCAACCCGTGTTCCTCGCGGAACAACCCCTGGGGCCGCTGCCCTCCCTGACGGTGTCGCAACTGGAGTTCACCGGCATCCCTTTCGGGACCCATCCCATCGATCTGCTGCCGCATCAGGACTGCTGCCCGGCCACCGACATGCCCCGCTTCGTCCACCGCCCCGTCTGCATGCTGGGGCTTCTCGACGCCGTCAAACATACCCGCGCCAAGGCAGCGGCCGACACCGAGGAGCAACGCCTCATGAGTTTCGTGACCCTGGAAGACGCCACGGGCATGTTCGACGCGGTGCTGTTCCCCGAAACCCACCGACGGCTGGCGGGGCTCTTCACCCATGCCGGCCCCTACCGGGTCTACGGGACCGTCGCCGAACAGTGGGGGACCTACACCCTGGAACTGCACGAGGCGGAACCGGTCTCCCCCGGTGGCTGGGAGGCCGGCGCCTCGTTGGGAGGGCCTGAGGCACGAGGAGAGCCAAGGCTGAGACGTCCTGATCCGGCGGAGGCGCTGGGAAGGCGGCGGGGCCTCCCCCCGTTCAGCGCCGCCGGCGTTCCATCCAGTATTGCGGTTCCGCGGGCCATTGGCGCCGGCCCTTGACGATCCCCTCCCGGATCACCCGGAACCCCAGCTTGAGGTACAGCTCGACCGCCCGGGCATTGGCATGCTGGCAGGTCAGGCTCATCACCGGCGGCCCCACGCGACCTGCCACTTCGAGCAGGCGTTCCATCAGCACCCGGCCCGCCCCGCAACCCTGACACGGGCCCGCGACACAGATGCCGAAGCCGCTCGCCCGGGCCTCGTTCCCGCGCCACCGGTACCAGGCGTACCCTCCCAGAGAGCCATCCTCAAGTTCCAGTACGAGAACGACTTCCGTGGGGCTGTCGGCGCGGGCCGCATTGCCCCGGGCGTGTTCCCGGTCCAGGGGATGGGGCCAGTAGAAACGCCCGGCTTCCTCGGGCAGGCCTTCGTAGAGGTCTCCGAGACGGTCCCCGTCGTCCTGGCGCAGGAACCGGAGGCGGCCCCGGCGGCCGTTCTTCAGCGCCACCTCGCGTTCGGGGTACTGGTCTCGCTCAGCGGGTGTCATGGGGGTATTGCCTTGCCGGTTGCGTCGGTTCGCGAGCGCGCCCCGCGCTTCTGGGCAGCCGCGCCCGGGAGGCGCCCTACAGGTCCAGCGAACCCAGCCCCGTGCCGCGCAGGTCGGCCAGGGCGCCCGCTTCCTCGGCCTGGTAGAGTTTCCAGATGACCTGAAGCCCTTCGAGGCTGCCCACCGGGTCCGTGCGCGGTTTCGCACCGCTGCGGATGCAGTCGATGAAGTGCGCCATCTCGACCTCGGTGGGCTTGGCGTGTTTCACTTCGAGCAGCACCTGTTCGTTCTGCACGGCCCTGGGGTTGTTGGGATCGTGGAGCGCCTGCCGGTTGTGCACGATCAGCTTGCCCTCGCTGATGGCCGCCTCGATCATCCCCCCGGTGCAGTGGGCGTGAAAGCTGTACTTCAGGCGCGTGCCTCGGGCGCCCCAGGTGCCCATGTGGTAGCCCA